>NZ_JBSFJX010000304.1:0-7718 GCF_053598275.1 Streptomyces sp. NPDC001156
AGACCGGCAACATCTGGCGCGCTCAGGGCCGCCGGGCTCGCCTCGACTTCAAGAACTTCGACCGCTTCATCACCCTCAAGGGCGAGGCGGAGGACGGCTGGCGCGGTGAGATCCACGACGGCGAGGTCGTCCGCACCCACGAGGATGCGATCGCCGAGGAAGAAGGCGAAGAGGAAGAAGAGGAACCCGAGGGCGAGTACGAGGAAGAGGAAGCCGAGGAAGGGGAACCCGAGGGCGAGTACGAGGAAGAGGAAGCCGAGGACGAGGAACCGGAGGACGAGAGCAACGGCGAAGAGGAAGAAGAGGAGTACGAAGAAGAGGCTGACGAGCGCGAGGCCGAGCGGTCGCCCGCCGAGAGCCGGCGATGACGACACCCAGCAGGCTCCCGGATCCCTACAAGGGCCCAGCAGCGGTGCCACCCTCGCCGACATCCTTGAACGGGTGCTCGACAAGGTGTGATCGCCGGCGACATCCGGATCAATCAGCTCGAAGATGGGGAGCGACTGGTGGGAGTCCGACCCCCTGCTCTCCACTCGCGCCCGCCTCGACGAACCCTCTTCGCCCGTGTCGAGCCGGTCGACGTTGAGGTCACGCCAGCGCAGGGCGCACATCTCGCCCCGCCGGGAGCCGGACACCATCGTGATGAACAGGAACGTCCCCTAGTCCAGGTCCCGCTGCCAGGCGGTGTTGAGAACGAGGGCCGCTTCTTCGGGAGTCGGCGGGTCGGGGTCGGGGTGCGGCTGTGCGGGTGGCTCGGCGAGGGCGGCGACGTTCGTCGTCACGTAGCCCCACCGCATCCCGCGGTCGAGGGCGGGCAGCAGGATGAAGTGAATCTTGCGCACAGAGTTCGTCGCGAGCGGTTTGCAGACGTGCTTCTTGTTCGTCTTCGGACCCGTCTTGCCGTTGCGCCGCCCATCGCACTGTTCCCTGCAGCGCCGCAGTCGTGTGTAGAACAGCTCCAGCATCTCGGCGGTCAGCTTGCTTGCCTTGAGGTCGCCGAACGTGGGCTTGAGGTAGTTGCGGATCAGACCCTCGGTCCGCTCGTAGGAGGTCTCTTCGAGCTCGGCGATGCCAAGCCACCGGTCGAGTAGGAACGACAGAGCGACCTGACTCTTGGGGTGTCGCAGTTGCGTCACTCGCGGAGATCGGCTGAGTGGATCACACCTTCTCCCTGTGGCATTTGCCGGTGACGCAACGGCCCCGGCGTATACACACCGGGGCCGCCCTTCCGGGTCGTTGCACGTGAGAGTGCACCGGCCCACTCACCAGGGTATGCGCGGAACGCCATTTCAGTCATATGGGGGACATAGCCGTCATGTGACCGGCCGGAGCCCCGAGGGCGGCTTGTGCCGTGTCAGTCACTGTCCTTCTCGTCGGTCTCCATGAGCTGGATCCCCTCGTGCTTCAGTGTGACCATCGCGGGTGTGTTTCCTCGCGCCCAGTCGACCTGGATCAGTCCCTCGGCCGCCAAGTACGTGCAGGCGGCGGCCAGGTCCTCCTCGGGTATGGCGAGGTCCTCGCGCAGCTGCGCCCCGGTGAGGCCGAGGAGGCGATTGCCTTCGATGGCCTCGTACAGGGTCTTCATGATCGCCTCGCGGTAGTGCTCCCGCTCGTGCAGTGTCGCCATGGTCTCCTGCCTCTCGTGCCGGCACTGACAGAAACCCGTACGTCTGGGGCGGTGTCCTCCTTCCCCCGCTGAGGGCCATCTCCTCAGATTTCGTCCGGCTGTGTGTGATCGTCCCGGGAGGCCTGGCTGGCCAACAGCCAGGAGCGCACCGGCTCCGCCATGCGCGTGGTGTCCACGGTGAGGTGGAGGCGTGTTCCGCCGTCGGGGCCTGCGGGGTAGCTGCGCGCTTCGGCGGCGGCGAAACAACGGCGGAGAATCTCCGCGACATGGCGAGCCGCCTCCGGGTCCGCGGCGACGATACGAACCTCCGCGTGCCCGGCCGACGGCAGTTCCGGTGACTTCATGGTGACCCCTTGCTCATTCAGGACGACGTGCATCAGGGGCGACGTGCCCGTGAGTGTGACGGCCGTCGCCCCACACCTGCCCCGGCTGGAAGGTCTGCGTCATCAGCGGCTCCCCCCTCGCTCGATGCTCACGGCGTGTGGCGTCGGCAGGAGGACCCTTCGGCACGGCAGGGCAGGTGGGCTCTTACGGGACCGCCAACCGATTCCCGGTAGGGCATCGCTGCAGCGGAACGCCCCGATCCTGGATCAGGAACATTCCCGCGATGAAAGAGATCACGGCGACGGTGGCGGATGTCTCCACGTCGTCACCTTCTCAGGGCGGAACTGAAGATCCCGATCGCGGCTCCGGCCGCCGAAGCGGCTCCGCCGTCGGTCTCCCATTCCTCTTCTCGGCTTTGAGCCTCTGCCGCCTCGTGGCTGATGGCCTCGTCGGCCATGAGACCGCTAGCGGTGCGGATACCTCCCGGAACGGTTGCTGCTGCCATCAGCCGGGCGGCGGCGGTCGGCTCCGTCTCCGGAGGGATCACCAGCAGGTCCAGGCGGCCCACCGTGTAGGAGAAGAGGATCACTTTGTTCGGGTCCTGCTCGTCGGCGAACCAGCCGACATGCACTGTGTGCCCCGTGACGGGGACCCTGCGCGGGATGACGGGCCAGTGGGCCGGGTTCACGGTGACGTGGGTGATCCGGCCCCAGCACGCGTCCAGCGCGTCTGTCAGAGCGGGGATCTCCCGGAGGAGATCACGGGAGCGGGGCCACCAGGCACCGTCCAGGAGACCTGGAACCGGGCCGGTCGGGGTCAGGGACAGCCGGGCCGACGCCGAAGGCGGGCGCTCTTTGATGATCGTGGGTTCGATGGTCGCGGTCATGGCACGGACCTGTCCCCGGGCCTCCTCTTGGAGGCCGGTGTTGTTGCTCGCCGGGAACGACACCGACATGGCGGCCGGTGTGCGAAGTACTCTCGGTCCTTTCACTCTACGCCGTTCCGAGGCCCCGGGACGGTGCGTGAGCAGGCATTTCACCGACAGGCTACGAGTCCGGAACCGCTGACGGGCGCAGCCGGTGGCGGCGCGCGATTTACGGCGAGAAGACGAGGTCCCGCGTTCGGCGGCGACACCGAATCCCGCAGACAGGCGGACACATCATGACCCAATCCGACATGTCTCGCGCCCCCGGGCTCCTGCCGGACGCGATCCATCGGGCCGCGAAACCCGGGACAGTTCTTCTGCGGCCGGAGACGACACATTCCCGGGAGGGCAACCTCGACGGCGCGTGGTGGCCGCGTTCCCGCGACATCGGCAGGGAATTGCCCGACCTCATCCGCGTGCTGACCGGGCACCTCGGCCCCATCACGCGCGTCGGCCTGGACGCCACTGCATGGGATGAACTTCCCACGCGCCTGGTCATCGACGACCAGGTCGTCCATATCGACTCCTTCCCGGTCGGTGATGACACCGTCCTGATCACTCCGGGCGACCAGAACCACTTCTCCCTTCTCGTGGTCCCGCCGCACGCGACAGCCGACTCCGCCCGTGCCGCGATGGCCAGGGCCGTCTGGGCCGACAACGTCACCCATGCCGCACAGATCCTCATCGACACCGGCACCCATCAGGCACACCCGATTCCTGCGGAGGGCTCTCGGACCGGCGAGGAACGTCACGAGCCCGAGGAATGACGTCTGGAGGTCCGGGTGCCAGTAGGTCTGTCTCCGCTGGACGGCGCCGACTTCAAGGCGATCAAGGCGGTGCCGCCCGTCGGGGTGGATGCCCTTCGACGTATTGCCCGGTGAGAGCAATGGCGGAGGATACGAGATTCGAACTCGTGAGGGGTTGCCCCCAACACGCTTTCCAACTGTGTTGGTGGTGCCTTGGACGGTGTACAGAGGTGTTCACCTTCGTTCATGCCCCTCCGGGCCTTCAATCGGGCTGGCCGTCCGGCCCCGGCTGAACGCCGATGGCCGCGACTGAATGAGACGGAAACTGAGACGGAAAGGCATCGTCTGACCAGGTTGTTCGAATACGGGCCGCCGGCGCATTCGGCTGCTTCCGTCAGATGCCGTGGGTGTTTGTCATTCGGTCGATGTCGGCCGACGTCGCACGCCAGGAGGCGACCCGGCGATCGGCCGCTATATGGGTGTGGCCGTGCCCAGTGGGTGACTCAGCGTGCTGATCACTCGCCCCAGCCGTTCGTTGGCCTCTGGGCAAGCGGCTGCGTGCTGGCTCTTTCCAGTTGCCGTTGGGGTGTGCTCAGCGCTTTCTGGAAGAGCGGGTGGGGCCCGTTCTTCCAGGAGGAGCGCACCATGGCGCAACCGGTAAGCCGGCCAACGATCAGCGCTGAGCAGTTCAGTCGAGTGTGTGACGAGATTAGGAGCACGGCGGCGCCCGAGATGGACGCTCAGTCCATCCGGGACTGTGCTCTGCGCATCGTGCAAACCCTGGGCCTGGCGCTATCCACGGATGATCTAAGCGGGCTCCTCGCCGGACTCATGGTCCCTAGTGCGGCCCCACCACCTGAGAGCCCTCGGTACACCCGAGAGCCCATCCTGGACATGCCTGACGAACGGCCAGGAGAAGATGAAGGTCCGGTCAGGTAGGCCGGGCCTTCACGACCACGAACGACGACCCACGCGACGATGCCACTGTCCTGCGCCTGGACTGGCCCGGGCCGTGAGCACCTCGGCCGGCACTTCGGCGAACGTCGGTCGACGATCTCGAAAACCGTCGTGGCGCGAGTCACCGTGGGTTCAAATCCCACACCCATTACCAGCGGAAATGGCCCCTGAGCAGGTGAGACGGTCAGGGGCCGGGGTGCTGTACGGTGCCCGCTCGTCCCCGCACGATCGGGCACGGATGGGACACGGACCTCTTCGTCCCGAAGGAACTTGGCTGGACCCTCGACCTGGACCGACTGTTCCTCTCGCCTGCGGCGCTGGTGCACGGACGCCCGCGCTGGTCCGCCGCTGTACGTCGGCGTTGTCACGCAGTTAGAAACTCACCTGGCATGCGATCCGGCGCTTAAGGCGTGTCCTTCCCAAACCCGTCCCGTGCCGCCTGCCACTGCAAGTAGGTTCACTCCATGACAAACAGTGACAAGCTGCTCGAACGCATTGTCAAGCGCGTCAACCAGAGCGGCGACTCCTTCGACATCACCATCACCGTCGGCGGCACGCTGATCACCGGGCGGCTCACTTCCCGTGCCGCGTGGCTGGGAAGCAGCATCGAAGTACTCAATCAGGTAAATGCGATGAAGGGCTTCGCAGACGAGTTCGCGACCGAGAGCGGCTCGCTGGACACCGAGGACGCCCTTCACCTCGCCGAGGGCAAGGTCGTGTTCGGCGCAGAGCCCTTGGTCTTCGCTGGGACCGGTTTTCTGCGTGTCCCTCTGGTCAAGGTGGACTCTTGGGCGATCGGCCGCGTGGACATCCGGCGCGACTAACACGACGCAGTACAGACGCCCCGTCGCTTACTCGGACGACGGGGCGTCGTCGCGCTCACTCGAGGACCGCATCCGGCTGGCACACCACACACGCCGCGAGCCCGTCCGCCAGTGAGACGGTCGCCTCGAGATGCACGGAGGCGCTGATGCCTCGCCCGCCGCCCACTGCACCCACTTGGCACAGACGCCGTATGCGGATCGCGGCTGACCTGCCAAGTCCCTGACCTGGTCCGCAACGCGACTGTCGCCGCTGTTCCCCGTGAATCCCCGAGAGATCCCGCCGAATCGGGCACACCGCGGGCACGAGCCTCCACTCTTCAGACGAGTTGATCGTGCGGCTTTCATCGCGCGTTTGGCGCAACATTTGGACGAGCGGGGGCGTCGTCCAACAGGCGGCGCTGTCCGGTGCGGACTTGATTGGCGTCGAGGCGTTCAGCCAAGGACCGCGAGGTGGTCGGCGGCGCCTCCGCGCCACTCGATCATGAAAAGGGTGGCGTCGTCGCTGGTGTGCCCGCCGCGTTCCCTCTTCAGCACGTGGGAGAGCCGTCGCAGATCCGCCCGTACCCCCTCTGACGGCTCCTTCCCCAGGCGGTTGACGCAGCGGGTGAGGCGTTCCTCGCCGAACGGCTCCCCGCCGGCGACGTGCTCCTCGATGATGCCGTCGGTGTAGTACAGCACGCGGTCGCCTCGCCGGAGCGTGTGCTCTCTGATCCGGGGCACCTCGCCGCCGAAGCCGACGGGCAGCGTCGTCGCGCACTCCAGTTGCCGCACCACCCGGCCGTCGCGGACCAGCAGTGGCGCGGGGTGGCCCGCGTTGACCAGCTCCATCTCACCGGTGGCGATGTTCAGCTGCATCAGCTGCGCCGTGACGAAGTGGTCGGGGCCGAACTGCCGGGAGATGGCATCGTCCATGAACGCGTACTTCTCGGCCAGGTCGATGAACACGCGCCGGGCATGCCGGTAGGCGCCGATGGCCACGGTCGCCATCGTGGCGGCGTCCAGCCCGTGGCCCATCGCGTCGATCAGGGCGACGTGCAGGATGTCGTCGTTGAGGGCGTAGTCGAAACTGTCGCCGGCGACGCGGTAGGCGGGCTCCAGCATGCCGGCCACCTCGACCTGCGGCACGGACATCGACAGCGGCGGCAGCAGGCTCCACTGGATCTCCGCAGACACGCTCATCGGCTCCCGGCGCCGGGTCTGGAAGAACTGGTCGGTGTAGGCGTTCTTGGTGACCAGCAGGTCGGCGACCAGGCTGGCGAGCCTGCGCAGCAGGCGCCGGTCGTCGGCGCCGACAGCGTCCAGGGTCACGGCCATCACGCCCACCTGGTCGCTGCCGTCCAGCAGCGGCAGATACATCTGGACGCCCCCGTGGGCCTGCGGCACCTCGACGACCTGCCCGCGCAAAAAGGCCCGGCCAGCGGGGGAGTCAATCACCGGCTGGGGCTGACTGACGTGAAGTTTTCTGCCCGGCAGCGGCACCAGCAGCTCCTGCGCGTAGTCCTGGAGCAGGATGGAGACGTCACGGCCTCCGATCCTGGCCACCTCCTCCGCGATCAGCGGGGCGATCAGCTGCGGCGGCAAATGCGGCGCTCTGTCCAGCAGCACACCGAGCAGCCGCTCGCCGAAACCCTCCGAGCGGTCCTCCGGGATCTCCTCGCCCATAGCCCCGTTCACCATCTCCTTCCCGCCCTCACCTCGGTCACCGCCTGCGCACAACGTGACCTGGGAAGCCCGCCCGAGCGGCTTATTACGCCATGCGCGGCATGTCGGCCCAGGCCGATGCCAGGCTCCGGGCCTGGTGCAGAGTCTGACCAGGACGAGCGGTGAGCCCCGGCCCATGTCCACCGTGAGCACCGCCGCCCCAAGCTGACGTACACGTGAGGTCGGTGGAACGACTTTGGCCTGGAGTTTCAATGACTGAGTCAAGCCGCCTGCGGGACCGGTGGGGCGGGGGTGAAGGTCCTGTTGTCACGCAGTAGCGCCCACAGCACGCTGGCTCGGCGCCGTGCCAGGGCGATGACGGCTTGGACGTGCTTGCAGCCTTCGCCGCGTTTTTTGAGGTAGAAGTCCCGGTTGGGGCCTTCGCGGATGAGGCTGGTCTGCGCGGACAGGTAGAACACCCGGCGCAGGCGGCGGCTGTAGCGCTTGGGTCGGTGCAGGTTGCCGGTGCGGCGTCCGGAGTCACGCGGGACGGGGACCAGTCCGGCGGCCGAGGCCAGATGGCCGGCGTCCGTGTAGGAGGTCAGATCGCCCGCGGCGACGACGAACTCGGCCCCGAGGATGGGGCCCATGCCGGGCAGGGACTCGATGATCTC
>NZ_JBSFJX010000305.1:0-7486 GCF_053598275.1 Streptomyces sp. NPDC001156
GAACAGCCGCCCCAGCAGGGAACGCCCCACCCACAGGCGTGGCACTCCCGAACAGGAACTGGTCGGACGGCATCCCATTACGGGATGACTCTTAGGACCAACCTCGCAAGGCGTTCACGACGGCGTTCACGGTGTCGCGTCCCAGGTGGTTCCCGGCGAAGAAACGCTCGAAGAACAGCGGTCCGGCGGTGGCCATGGCGAATGTCTCGGGGGTGACGTCGGGCCGGAGTTGGCCGCGCTCGACGGCTGCGGTAACCGCGGGACGCAGGGCGTCGGCGATCTGGTTCAGCAGTGACTCCCGGAGGCGGCGCATACCTTCGTCGTGCCGTGAGCCCCCGAGGACCGCGGCAAGGACGGCCCCCGCTTGCTCGTCGTCCCAACGCTCGGCGAGCACGTTCAGACGGTAACTGAGTTCCGCTCGCGGATCGTTGCCCGAAGCGGCCCGAAGCTCCTCGGGTACCGGAGGGAGAGGGGGCATGCCGGCCTCCAGCGCGGCCAGGCGGAGGTCGAGAAGGCTCGGCCAGTGCCGGTAGACGGTTGCCCTGCCGACGCCGGCACGAGTCGCAACCGTTTGATGTGTCACGGCCTCCAGCCCACCTTCCGTGAGCAACGCGGTGGCCGCCGCGACCATGGCCTCACGACTGCGCAACAGACGCGGATCTGTTCGATCTTCCACCTGGTACACCTTCCGCTGATAGAACCCGAGTCGCAGCCACTGTGGGACATCCATTGAGCAGGGGAGGGGAGCCGCAAAGACCCTGTTCGCCCCCCTTGAAGGTGGGCCCTCAAAGCACTGCTTGTCCCGCTACATATGAACGGCGGGTGCGGCGCTCTCGTCGTGGTGCGGCACGCCACGGCGGTACAGCAGTACGGTCACCACCAGACCCAACACGAAGACGGCTGTCGACCACCAGTAGGCCGTGGAGTAGCCCTCGAGACCAGCCTGCGCCAGGACGCCGGGGTCCTTGGGGTCACGGCCGGAGAGGTAGTTCGTGGCGGCGTCGGAGGCCATCGTGCTGAGCAGGGCGACGCCGATGGAACCACCCACCTGCTGGACGGTGTTGACGGCGGCGGACGCGACTCCGGCGTCGGCCGCGGCCATACCGGAGGTGGCCAGGCTCATCGCGGGCGCGATCACCGTGCCCAGCCCGATGCCGACGAGCACCAGCTGGGGCAGCACCTGCGTCATGTATCCGCTGCCCAGGTCCAGCGTGGTCATCCACACCAGGCCGGCGGCCGCGATGGCCATCCCCAGCGGAACCACCGGCTTGGGACCGATGCGCCGCACCAGGACGTTGTTGGCCACCGCGGAGGCGGAAGAGGACGCCACGATCATGGGCAGGAAGGCGAAGCCCGTCTTCAGGGTGCTGTAGCCGAGGCTCTGCTGCAGGTAGTAGGTGAGGAACAGGAACACGCCGAACATGCCGGCGCCAGTGACGAAAAGGGCGGCGAAGGAAGCACCGCGGTTACGGTCCAGGAGGACCCGCAAGGGCAGCAGCGGGTACGCCGCCCTGGTCTGCCACCACACAAAGACGGAAACCAGTACGGCGCCGGCCGCCAGCATGCCCCAGGTCTCCACCGAACTCCAGCCGTGCGTCTCGGCGTTCGAGAACCCGTAGACCAGGCAGAACAGGCCGATGGAGACCAGTACAGTGCCGAGGACATCGAGCTTGGAGGACGTGTCGCGCGGGATACGGTGCAGCAGCGCGGCACCACCGACGAACGCCACCCCCGCGAAGACCACGTTGACGTACATCGTCCAGCGCCAGTCCAGGTACTGGGTCAGCACCCCGCCGAGGATCAGGCCGATGGCTCCGCCGGCACCGGCGACCGATCCCGCGACGGTGAACGCCTTCGCCCGCTCACGCGGCTCGGTGAAGGTGGTCATCAGGACCGACAGGGCCGACGGGGCCAGCAGGGCGGCGAACAGGCCCTGAACTGCGCGCGCGATGACGAGCATGGCGAAACCGTTCGCCGCACCTCCCACCATGGAAGCGATCGCGAAGCCGGCCAGACCCACCAGGAAGGTCACCTTCTGCCCGACCAGGTCCGCGACCCGGCCACCGAGCAGCAGCAGACTGCCGAAGGCCAGCGCATAGGCGGTGACCACCCACTGCCTGTCGGCGTCCGAAAAGCCCAGGTCGTGCTGGGCGGACGGCAGGGCGATGTTCACGATGGTGCCGTCGAGAACACCCATCAGCATCGACAGGGAAATGACCAACAGAATCCACCAGCGACGCCGGTGCGACGGGTCGGGCACATTCTCAGGTGTGGTCTCGGCGCCGCAAGCAGCGACGGTGGCGTTCTGGGACATGGGGGCAGCCCTCCGGACAGCGGATGGGGGTGGAGGAAGAGAGAAAAGAACGGACCGAGAGATCGGGTAGGTCTCATCCGGTACGGGGCGCCACTTCGCCCTCATGGGCGGGAGCACTCGGCGGCGTAGCCGCCTCGGTGAACGGATGACGCGGGTGATTCAGCCCGACGAGGCCGACGGTCTCCCCCTTCAGGACAGAGACCAGGAACAAGCCAACCACTATGGTCATTTCACGGTTCGGCGCCGGCATACGGCTGCCGTGTAGAGGCTGGATGTGGAACCACCCCGCCGGGCGGTCTCACCCGATGTGACGGGGTGGCTCCCCTGTGTCGCAGCCTGATGTCGCCCGACTGCGGCGCACCTCAGGGGCCAGCGCTCGGGGCGCAGCGTCTCAGGCTGACTGGCTCAATGGCCGGCGTGCCGCCCGCCACGACCGGCGGTGAGCCGGCTTTCCAGGCCCGTGATCAGCGTGTCCATCACGAGGCGGAACATGTGGTCCTGGTCAGGGCCTTCAGAGGCCGCACCCGTAGAGCCAGGGTGTGCGTCCACGGCCCCGTCTTCGTCGGCTTCAGGGCCGTGGGGCTTGAGGGTCGACCACTGGTGGAGTGCGCCGTTGAGTTCTGCGGTGAGGACACCGATGACGACGGCGACCATGAGTGCGGCGATCTTCGAGACCTCTGACCGCGGTACCCCGGCAGCGGCCACGATGGCGGTGAGGGCGGTCCAGAACGGGTCGTCGGGTTGGATGAAGTCCGGCTGGTGGCTGAACGAGTACGCCAGCAGCTTAGGGTGACGGTGCGCCAGGGCCCGGAAGTCCGTGGCGAGCAGCCGGATCCGCTCCTGCCAGGGAGCGTCCTCCAGTGTCACGGTGCGGAACTGCGCTCCGACCATTCTCGTCACGCCGCGCAGCACGGCTTCCTTGTTCGGCACGTGGTGGTACAGCGACATCGGGTTCGCGTCGAGCGCGGTAGCGAGTTTGCGCATGGTGAGCGCCTCGACGCCGTCCGCGTCGATGAGCCGCAGGGCGGCGGCATAGATCCCGGCCTCCGTCAGAGGCACGTCTCTCTTCCTCGTTCCCCGCGGGGGACGTCTCACCTTCTTTTCCATACCTCGTACGGTATCAGTTCCGTACGGAGTATGAAAATGAGCTTCACCACAGCCCCACCTGGACTCCCGAGGTTGCGCTCCTCTTTCCGTACCGCGTATGGTTCTAATTCCATACGGCGTATGCTTCCGTACGGCGCCACGGCATCGACCTGCGCAGCGCGCCCTTGCCCATCCCCCTCCACCCCCTCCGCGCAGAGGAGCAAGACATGACCACGCACCCCGCGAACGACCTTCGCCCCATCCGGTCCCCGCGCGGGATCCCCCTGCTCGGCAACACGCCGCAGATCCCCGACACCAATCCGGTCGAGTACTTCGCCGAGCTGTCCAAGCAGTTCCCCGAGGGCATCTACGGCTTGGACATCGCCGGTATCGAGCAGATCTTCGTCTACGACCCGGACCTGGTGGCCGAGGTCTCCGACGAGACGCGGTTCTTCAAGCAGATCGAGAAGACGCCGCTGCAGCATGTCCGGGACTTCGCGGGCGCGGGCCTGTTCACGGCCCACCAGCACGAGGAGGAATGGGGCATGGCCCACCGGATCCTCCTGCCGGCGTTCAGCCAGCGGGCCATGAAGGCCTACTTCGGGCAGATGCTGGAGATCGCCCAGAACCTGGCGGGCAAGTGGGAGCGCAAGGAGGGTCAGTCGGTCAACATCACCGACGACTACACCCGGCTCACCCTGGACACCATCGCCCTGTCGGGGTTCGGCTACCGGTTCGACTCCTTCGCGAAGGAGGAGCTGCACCCCTTCCTCAACGCGCTGCTGGGCGCGCTGGTGGAGTCGCTGCGGCGCTCGCAGGAGCTGCCGATGATGACCAAGCTCCGCAAGGCCGATGCCAGGAGGTACGCCGAGAACGTCCAGCTGATGCAGGAGCTGGTCGAGAGCGTGATCAAGGAGCGCCGCGAAGGGAAGGGCAGCGGCGAGGAGGACCTCCTCGGGCTGATGCTGGAGGCCACCGACCCGGAGACCGGCAAGCGGCTGTACGACGACAATGTCCGCGACCAGGTGCTGACGTTCCTGATCGCCGGTCACGAGACCACCAGTGGTCTGCTGTCGTTCGCCACGTACTCGCTGATGCGCAACCCGCACGTCCTGGCCCAGGCCTACGCCGAGGTGGACCGCCTGCTGCCCGGCGACACCGTCCCGGACTACGACACGATCATGCAGCTGGACGTCATCCCGCGGATCCTGGACGAGACCCTGCGCCTGTGGGCTCCCATCCCGTCGTTCGGCAAGACGGCGCGGGAGGACACCGTCATCGGCGGCCACTACGAGCTGAAGAAGGGTGCGAAGGTCCTCATCCTGGAGGGCCCGCTGCACACCCACCCCAAGGCGTGGGAGCGGCCGGACGAGTTCGACATCGACCGGTGGCTGCCGGAGAACCGGGTCCGGCAGCACCCGCACGCCTACAAGCCGTTCGGCAACGGCGTGCGTGCCTGCATCGGCCGCCAGTTCGCGCTCACCGAGGCCCGCCTGGCCCTCGCGCTGGTGCTGCAGAAGTTCAAGTTCTCCGACACCACCGACTACAAGATGGACCCCCGGGAGGCGCTGACCCGCAAGCCCGGCAACTTCGAACTCATCGTCCGCCGCCGCCAGGAACACGAGCGGACCGTCTTCGGCGCCGCGGACGTGCAGACCGGCGACACGCAGGCGCACGCAGCGGTCAGCGGTGTCGGGGTGAACCTGACCGTCGCCTACGGCTCCAGCCTCGGCTCCTGCGAGGACCTGGCGCGCACCATCGCCGACCGCGGCGAGCGCTCCGGGTTCGGCACCACGCTGGTGAGCCTGGACGAGCTGGGCGACAACCTGCCCACCGAGGGCCTGCTCGCCGTGGTGGCCGCCAGCTACAACGGCAAGGCCCCCGACAACGCCCAGCGCTTCGACGACCTGCTCGCCGCCGGACTGCCCGAGGGCTCGCTGGCGAACGTGCGGTACGCGCTGCTGGGCGCCGGCAACACCCAGTGGGTGGCCACCTACCAGGCATTCCCCAAGCGGATCGAGGAAGGTCTGCTGGCCGCCGGCGCCACCCCCGTCGTCGAACGCGGCATCGCGGACGCCGCCGGTGACTTCGACGGCATGGCCACACGGTGGACGGACAACCTGTGGGCCACCCTGGCCGAGGAGTACGCCGCCGACACCTCCCAGGCGAGCGGCCCCCGCTACCAGGTCCGGCTGCTCACCGAGTCCGACGTGCGCCCCGCCATCGTCTCCGAGCAGGCCTACCCGCTCACCGTGGTGGCCAACGAGGAGCTGGTGGCCGACGCGACCGGACTGTGGGACTTCGCCATCGAGCCGCCGCGCCCGTCCGCGAAGTCCATCACCTTCGAGCTGCCCGACGGCGTCACCTACGACACCGGCAACCACCTGGCCGTCTTCGCCAAGAACGAACCCGCCCTGGTGGAGCGCGCGCTGAGGCGGCTCGGCGTCGACTACGACCAGGTGCTCCGGCTCGACCAGCCGGACGGCGGCCGCACCCACCTGCCGGTGGGCACCCCGGTCACCGCCGGCATCCTGCTCACCGAGTTCCTGGAGCTGCAGGACGTGGCCACCCGCTCCCAGATCCAGACGCTCGCCGAGCACACCGAGTGCCCGTGGACCCGGCCGCAGCTCCAGGCGTACACCGCCGACACCGAGGAAGCCGAGGAGCGCTACAGCAAGGAGATCCTCGGCAAGCGCGTCTCGGTGCTGGGCCTGCTGGAGCGCTTTACGGCGGTCGAGCTGCCGCTGGCGGTGTTCCTGGAGATGATGGGCCCGATCCGGCCCCGCTTCTACTCCATCTCCTCCGCCCCGTCGGCCGACCCGCGTCATGTGCGCCTGACCGTCGGCCTGCTGGAGGGCCCGGCCCTGTCCGGCGACGGCCAGTACCGCGGCACCTGCTCCTCCTACATCGCGGCCCTGGAGCCCGGAGACGTCGTCTACGGCTACGTCCGCGTCCCCTCCCCCACCTTCGCCCCGCCCGCCGACCCCGCCACGCCACTGATCCTGATCGGCCCCGGCACCGGCATCGCACCGCTGCGCGGCTTCCTGGAGGAGCGGGCGACACAGCACGCCAACGGCACCCAGGTGGGCGCGTCGCAGGTCTTCGTCGGCTGCCGCCACCCGGAGCACGACTACTTCTACAAGCAGGAGATGCAGGACTGGGAGCGGGCCGGCATCGCACAGATCCACACCGCCTTCTCCGCGGTGACCGGCCACCCGGCCCGGTTCGTGCAGAACGCCATCGCCCATGCCGCCGACAGGGTGTGGCAGGCCATCGAGGACGGCGCGTACATCTACGTCTGCGGTGACGGCCGCCGCATGGCCCCCGCCGTCCGCGAGGCCCTGGCCGCCATCTACCGCCAGCGGACCGGCAACGACGACGAGGCCGCCCAGCAGTGGCTCGCCCAGCTCGAAGCGGACGAGCGCTACCAGCAGGACGTCTTCGCCTGACCGTCGCACGCCGTCAAGGCGCGCTGACCCCCAGCCGCCGGGAGGCGTGCGGACGTCCTGCCTCCCCCGCACGCCTCCCGGCCCCACTAGCCATTCAGACACCACACGGCACCCATCGGCCCGATCCGCCGGGAGTGCCGCTCACAGAAAGCAGACCCCCATGGACACCATGCTCGCCGGACGCTTCCACCTGGACAACAAGAAGTTCGCCGTGGAGGAGGTCCCCGTCCCCGTGCCCGGTCCGGGCGAGGTCCTCATCGAGGTCAAGGCCGCCGGCGTCTGCCTCTCCGACGTCCACCTGATCGACGGCTCCCTCGTCCCGCTGTTCGCCACCTCCGACACGGTCACCGTCGGACACGAGGTCTCCGGTGTGATCCACACCCTCGGCCCCGACCTCAAGCGCGGCCTGACCGTCGGCACCCGCGTCACCCTCGAGGCCGGCAAGACCTGCGGCACGTGCGCCGGCTGCGTGCGCCACCGCCCCTGCACCCAGATGCTCACCGCCGGCATCGACTACGACGGCGGCTGGGCCGAGTACGTGATCGCCCGCGAGGACACCCTCATCCCCATCCCCGACAGCCTCCCCTTCGACCAGGCCGCGATCATCCCCGACGCGGTCTCCACCCCCTACGCCGCC
>NZ_JBSFJX010000306.1:0-7471 GCF_053598275.1 Streptomyces sp. NPDC001156
GCCGGACACCACCGACGGGTGGCGCCCGGGCCGCGGCCCGGGCGTCACAGGGCGATGACGTGGAGGTCGACCAGGTCGAGCAGCGCCCCCAGGGCCGAGCTGGGCCGCCGGGTCGAGGACGTGCCGAGATGCATGCTCCAGCGGAGCATGGTGCCGTGGACGTCCAGGACGTGCAGGCCGGGGGTGCGGGCAACGGCGAACGCGGGCAGGAAGGCGATGCCCAGACCGTGCCGGACCAGTGCCGCCCCCATGTCGATGTCGGGCACTTCCAGTGCCACCCGGCGTACGACGCCCGCCGCCGCGAAGGCCCGGTCGACCACCTCGCGGTTGCCGTAGCCCGGCGGGAAGTCCACGAAGGGCTCCCCCGCGAGGTCCGAAAGTGCCACCTTTCCCCGCTGCGCGAGCGGATGGACGGCGCTCACCGCCAGGACGAGCGGCACGGTGGCCAGCTCCCGTGCGTCGATCCCGGCGGGCTTGCGTTCGGGCAGCGACAGGAAGGCCACGTCAAGGTCCCCGCTGAGCAGCGCGTGCGCCAGTCCCGCCGAGCCGGCCGTCGCCAGCCGCAGCCGGACGTCGATCGCCGGATGCCGCGCGTGCAGCTGCCCGAGGAGCGCAGGCAGGTCCACCACCTCGACCGAGGCCATGGCGCCCACGTTCACCGTGCCGCGCAGCGTGTCCTGTGCGGCGCGCACGGCGTCCTGGGCGGCCTGGGCGGCGTGCAGGGTGGCCCGAGCCTCCGGCAGCAGCGCCGCGCCCGCCCCGGTGAGCCGGACCTGCTGCGACGTGCGCTCGAACAGCGCGCAGCTGAGCTCGCGCTCCAGGGAGCGGATCGCGGCGGACACCCCCGACTGCACCACGTGCAGCCGACGGGCGGCACGCGTGAAACTCAGCTCGTCGGCGACCGCGATGAAGTGCTCCAGCTGACGTAGCTCCACACGAGAAGTATCACTCGCATTGCTGGAGCCCAGCAAAAACATTCGTTGGCACTGATTCTGGCTGGTGAGGAAGATGGAAAGCGCCATCCGCTTCCGCCCGAGGAGGGGTACCCCTGCCTGCCGTTCCGACGCCGCTGAGCCGTCCCACAGCCGACGCTCCCGACGACCCGACCCACCGGATCCCAGCACCCGCTCCCGCCGACCTGCCGCCCCGCGCCCCCCGCCCGGCGCCGTGCCTCGCACACGACCGGCTTCTGGTTCGTGGCGGTGGCCTTCACCGTGCTGATGGCCTTCGGCACCGCGCCGACCCCGCTGTGGCCGCTGTACGAGGCCCGGGACCACTTCGGCGCGACCACGGTCACGGTGGCGTACGCCTCGATGGTCGTGGGCGCAGCGGCCGCCTTCCTAGGGCTGGGACACCTGTCGGACCGGCTCGGGCGGCGGCGCATCATCGTCCCGGCGCTGCTGGTCGGCATCGTCGCGTCGGTCGTACTGATCGTGTGGCGGGACCTGCCGGGGCTGATCGCGGGCAGGATCCTGAACGGTGTCGGACTGGGGCTGATGGCCTCGACCGCGACGACGTATCTGCACGACCTCCACCACGAGGTCCGTCCGGAACGGACGGGTTCGGTGCTGCCCGGCATCGTGGCCACCGCCGCCAACCTCGGCGGCCTGGCCTCAGGGCCCCTGGTCGCCGGAGCCGCCGCCGAGTGGCTTCCCACGCCCCTGATCACCGCCCAGGCGATCTTCACGCTCGCCATGGCAGTGTGCCTGGCGCTGGTGCTGTGCACCCCGGAGACCGTGGACCTGGAGCTGCCCGCGGCCCAACCGCCCAGCAGGTTCGTCCTGCGCCCCGGCGGCCGGCGGGCGTTCGGCGCGGCCGGCGCGCTGGGCGCCTTCGCCTTCGCGATCCTCGGCCTGATCTCCTCCCTCGGGGCGAGCGTGCTCCACGGCACCCTGCACACCGACTCGCACCTCGTGGTCGGCCTGGCGGCCTTCCTCATGTTCGGTTCCGCGGCGGCCGCCCAGCTGGTGCTGGGACGCCTCCCACTGCCCCGGGTCCTGACCGTGGGGGCAGTGGTCTTTCCGGTCGGCCTGATCCTGTGCGCCGTCGCCCTCTACCACCCGGCGCTCTGGCTCTACCTGGTCGCCGTGTCCCTGTCGGGAGCCGGCTCCGGGCTGCTGTTCAAGGGAGGAGTCGAACGTGCCGGTTCAGTGGCCGAGCCCGCCTCACGCGCGGGGGTCCTCGCCGTGTTCTTCGTCGTCGCGTACCTGGGAATGGGCCTGCCCTCCGTCCTGTTCAGCATCGCCCTGCGGCACTTCGCCGTGCAGACCGCGATGATCGGCTTCGCGACGGTCCTCTCCTGCGGCGCCGTTGTGTCGGTGGTCGTCGCGTTGCGGGATCGCGCACCCGGTCCCGGCGAGCTCTCGGCGCAGTCCGCTCGCCCCTCGCTCCCTGCGGCGCATGCGACACGGCTGTCTGGGAGGCGCGGACCTGGGCACTCGGTGCGGGTGCGCGTGACACGGATCCGCGGCAGACGGGAGGCCCGAGATGTCTGCGGAATCGGCCAGAACGATTGTGCTCCCCGCCGGTGAGGAGATCGCGGCGCTCGGGCAGGGCACCTGGTACCTGGGCGAGGACCCGGCCCGGCGTGAACAGGAGATCGCCGCGCTGCGGCTGGGCGTGGACCTGGGCATGACCGTCGTCGACACGGCGGAGATGTACGGCGACGGCGCAGCCGAGGAGCTCGTCGGGGAGGCCCTCCGGGAGCGCCGGGAGGAGGTCTTCCTCGTCAGCAAGGTGCTGCCCGGCCACGCCGACCGGAAGGGCACCGTCGCCGCCTGCGAGGGCAGCCTGCGGCGGCTCCGTACGGAACGGCTGGACCTGTACCTGCTGCACTGGCGGGGACGGTGGCCACTTGAGGAGACCCTTGCGGGATTCACCGACCTGATGGAGGCGGAGAAGATCCGTTACTGGGGCGTGAGCAATCTGGACGTCGCCGACATGGCCGAGCTGACCACCCTCCCCGGTGGCGACGCCGCGGCCGTCGACCAGGTGCTGTACAACCTCTCCCGGCGCGGCATCGAGTGGGATCTGCTCCCCTGGTGCCGCAAAGCCGGGGTGACGGTCATGGCCTACTCCCCGATCGAGCAGGGGCGGCTCCTGAAGGTCGAGGCACTGGGTGCCGTGGCCCGGGCCCTCGGAGCCACGCCGGCCCAGGTGGCACTCGCCTGGGTGCTGGAACAGGGGGTGGCCGCGATCCCGCGTTCCGGATCACCCGACCACGTTCGGGAGAACCGCGGCGCAGTGGACCTCCACCTTCCCACCGAGGCGCTCGACGCCCTCGACGAGGCGTTCCCGCCGCCCAGCGGGCCCACGCCCCTGGAGATGCTCTGAAGGAGTTGACAGGATGGCGCGCCCGCTCGTCGTCGGAATGGGAGGTTCGCTGCGCACCCCGTCGACCAGCCTCACCGCACTGTGTGTGGCGGTCGAGGGGGCGGCCGATGCGGGCGCCGGCACCCTGGTGATCGACCTCAAGCGGCTGGCTCTTCCGTTCTACACGTCCGAGCACGGGATCCCTGCGTCCGCCCGCCGGCTTGCGGACACCGTTCAGGCCGCCGACGCCCTGCTGTGGAGCAGCCCGACATACCACGGGTCGGTCAGCGGCGCGTTCAAGAACGCGGTGGACTGGCTCGCCCTCCTGGCCGACCACGACCCGCCCTACCTCAGCAACAAACCCGTGGGGATGCTGACGACTGCCGGTGGAGTGCAGGGCCTGCAGGCGATCAACGCGATGGAGTTCATCGTGCGGTCGCTGCGCGGCTGGGCCGTGCCGCTGGTGTTCGCGGTCCCGCGGTCCTCCCGGGTCTTCGACGGCGACGGACGCCTCACCGACCAGGCGGTCGCGGACCAATTGCGCGGCCTCGGCGCGGAGGTGACCAGGGCGGCGCTGCAGTTCCGGGCGGAGGGCACGTGCGACTACGCGCAGGAGCGGCCGTCCGGGGCCGTCCGGGACTGAGCCCGGACCTGTCACGCAGGGGCGCCGGGGGTCGTGCTTCCTCAGGGCCCGGTCCGCTCCACGGGCCGCCGGTGCTCGCCGCGCGCCCCAAAGCGCCCGGGCGGGAAGTGCGGCAGCACGTGTTCGGCCAGTTCGTCGATCACTTCGGCGACCGGACGGCGGCTGTGCTTGAAGTTGATCATCAGCTGGTCGATGCCGATGTCCTGCCAGGCCCGCATCATCGCCAGGAACGACACCCGGCCCACCGAGAAGCCCTGGTGGATGCGCCGGGGCAGGGCCAGCGGGTCCTCGGTCAAATCCAGATAGGTGGCCTGCGCGTACGGCTTGAACCCACCGCCATCGCCCTCGGTCAGCTCCCGCCACCGCTGGATGTTCTCGGCCTGCTGCTGGAGCGGCGGGGTGTAGTACAGCCAGCCGTCCGTGTTGTCGGCGATCCACCGGACGTCCTGCCTGCCGCGTCCCGTCATCAGTACGGGGATCCGCCGGTACACCGGCTTGGGCAGCAGATCGGTGCCGCGCATCCGGCCGAGCGGCGACTCCACGTGCGGGAAACGGTGCTCGAGAACGACACGGAAGTACTCCAGCGACTGCCGGAACCTCTCGGCCCGGCCGCCCAGGTCCTGACCGAAGGCCGGGAACTCCACGGGCCGGTCACCGGTGGCCACCCCGAGCAGGAGCCGTCCGCCTGACAGCTGGTCCACCGAGGCGGCCGCCTTGGCGGTGTGCAATGGATGCCGCAGCGGCATGACGATGCTGGCGGTCCCCAGTGTGATCGAGGTGGTGCGGGCACTGAGCTGCCCCAGGTACACCCACGGGTCGAAGACCTGCCCGGCGTCCCCGAAGCTCGGGTCCAGCAGCGGCACGTCACGGACCCACACCGAGGCGAAGCCGGCCCGCTCGGCCTGCTGGATCCGCTCGATGTGCCCGGCCAGGGACGGCACGGGCCCTTCGAAGCCCTCCAGGGGCGTGATGGCGCCAACGGTCATCCTGCCGCCGGGATACGCCCTGGCCATGGCCGCGTGCTCGGAGAACGGCCGCTGCGCCCCGCCTTCGACGTCCACGGGTGCGCCGGCTGAAGGAACTGTCGATTGTGTCATGCGATCCTCCGGCGATTTCATGCCGAGTCCGGGCGCATCAGACGCGTGCTGAGGTTGCGCAACCGGAGGTCCTCGCGCATCCCCTCGCCGACGTAGCGCCGACGTTCCAACAGGAGTTCGCTCTGCGCGCCGTGTGTCGGGACGAGGGCGACGAGCGTGGTGCTGTAGGCGTCCTGGGAAAGCACGGTGAGGTGGTGCGGCCGGTGGCCGTCCACCCGGATCTGCCAGTCGGAGATGACCCGCACGTCGCGGACGAACAGCCCCTGCGGCACCTCGGCCTCCATGTCGCCCGAGGTGCCCGAGACGCAGAACGTCCGCCCCTCGACCAGTGTGACGGTGGCCGTCGTGAGTACGGCCGGTTCCGTCTCCTCGATGATGGCGCCGACCTCGTCGGTCATGGCTCCTTCTAGCCCGGGGCGCCGACGAGAGCCTCGAAGTCCCGGGGCAGTTGGGATATTACGTGGCGGAACTCGCCATCACTGACCGCGTCCCTCAGGGTGCTCAGCTCCGCCCGTACGCCCTCGCGGGCCTCGTCCGGGCTCACCCCTGCTCGCCTGCTCACCCGATTGATGAACTCGTCGAGTCCGAAGGGCTCGGCCTCCGGAGTGGGAGAGACCAGCGGTTCCTTCAGCGGCTTGGGCAGTTCGGACGCGAGGTCCTCCGCCTCACCCCTGGTGAGCCGCTCGGCCAGGGTTTCCAGGGTGGCACGGGTGAGGGGCTCCGCCTTCTCCGGGGGGACAGGGGCGCGCCGGGTGATGGTGTCGAGGAAGGTGTTGTAGTCCATGAGCCGTCCTTTTTCTGAAGCTTTGCAACTGCCTGGCTTGGGACCTGAGACAGCCACCGAAGGGTGCGTGTGGGGGTGGCGGGCTGATGCGCGTCATGGTGCATGCACCTCAGCAGAGGCCATTTCTATGCTCCGGATTTGGGCCACACCCTGCCTGCTCCCGGCGGGCGGAAAAGCGGCGGGCTCCATAGACCTCCGAGCACAAGTGCAGACGGCCTCCGCCACGGCAAAGGGGACACCGACGCCGGTCTGCCGGATGTGCGTCAGGGCGCCGTGCCTGTGGGCGCGGTCGGCTTTCCCGCCGTCGCGTTTCCGGCCGGCCCGTTCGGCCCGTTCGGCGTCGAGAGCGTTCGACGGCGGCGAGCTGTCGGGCGATGTCCATCAGCCACACTGCCAGGTCGTTGGACCGTGGGACACGGCCGGCGCGGCTCTCACTCGCACCCAAGAGATGAGCATGACCTCGTCAGACACGGTGCTGGCCCGCCCCGCTTCCTCCAGTGCCCTCGAAGCCGTTGTGTGACGCTCGGGGGTGATGGTCGGGGTGGTGGCTGATCTGGTGTGTTGCTGGCTTGTTGAGGGGCGGGGTGATGCCGCTCGTCGGGGCGCCCTGACACAGTCCCGCTTCCGCGAGTTGGTCATGTCGTCCGGTCAGCGGCTCTCGTTCGAGGCGTCGAAGCGGGGAGAAAGTCCCTTGCGTCGGAACATCCGTGAGCCCCGCTACCTCATGCCGGGCCGAACCCTGAGGTACCCCGCCGCGAGCCGCGAACCCGAATCGTCGTCCCGCCTCCTGTCCTCGCAGACCGACCGCCGGTGCCACTTTTCGACCCGCTGGGCGCAGGCGGGGTGACCGGGCGAACAGCCACTCTGGGGCCTGTCGGGACCGCTCGGCGGTCCGTCGGCGGAAGGAGTGGCCATGACCGAGCAGGCCCGCAGGGCCGTTGCCTCGTACTCGACGTACCAGGAAGCCGAACGTGCCGTCGATCACCTCGTCGACCAGGGCTTTCCCGTTCAGAAGGTGGCGATCATCGGTCGGGACATACGCCTGGTCGAACAGGTGATCGGTCGAATGGGGTACGGCGAGGCCGCCCTCCACGGCGCAGCCACCGGAGCGCTGCCCGGCGTACTCGTCGGCTGGATCTTCGGGCTGCTGAACTGGCTGAATCCGGTCGTCTCCGGTCTGCTCCTCGCCCTGTACGGGCTGATCTTCGGAGCGGTCGTCGGTGCGCTGCTCGGCGTGCTGTTGCACGCGGCCCAGGGCGGCCGCCGGGACTTCGCCTCGGTCCGCTCGATGGAGCCCAGCCGGTACGACGTCGTGGCGGACGAGGACGTCGCCGATGAGGCCGTCCGGCTGATCGTCGGGCTGGACAGCAGGGCCGGCGCGAACACGGAGAGCGCCTCCTCCAGGGGCTGGCGCCCGCGCAGCGACCCCGCCCCCAGCTCAACGAGTTTCGAAGCCGGGCGGACAGGGCCCGGAGGATGAACGGTCGCCGACGGACGTCGACCGCCGCGGAAGGAGTTCCTCATGGCCAAGGCAGTGGGCATCGACCTGGGCACCACCAACTCGGTGATCGCCGTGTGGGAGGGCGGCGAGCCGTCCGTCGTGCCCAACAGCGAGGGCAACCGCACGACACCGTC
>NZ_JBSFJX010000307.1:0-7375 GCF_053598275.1 Streptomyces sp. NPDC001156
GAGACCACCCACAAACGAAAGCGCCTCGGCGAAGAACAAAAGCCGAGGGTCGGGACCATTTCTACGCTTGACAGCCCCGGCCCTCATGGGTGGGCGGATGATGTGTCGGCACCTGCAGTGGCCGGTTCGCGCGTCCGCCGGACAAACTGGGTGTACGGAAGCGGCAGGGCGGACCGAGGTGATCGCCGATGGCGGATGAGAGTGTGAACTACCCGGGTCTCATCGTCCCGGCCGGGCATGTCGAGCCGGTGCCGCGACGCATCCGTGCACAGGTCTGCGGCCAGTGGGTGTTCGACACCCGGCACGCGTTGTACGTGTGGGAGTGGCCCGGCTATCCGCAGTACAGCATTCCGCTCAGGGATCTGGCCGACGGCGTCCTGACCGACGACGGCCGCGTCGGCCGGCTGGGCCCCGGCCCCGCGCGGCGGCACTCGCTGCGGGTGGGCTCCGAGGTCCGTGAGGGCGCGGCCTGGGTCTGGGACGAGGGAGCCCCGAAGGCACTCATCGGCACCGCCCGTTTCCGGTGGGACGCGATCGACGCGTGGTACGAGGAGGATGAGCAGGTCTTCGTGCACCCGAGGAGCCCGTACACCCGGGTGGACGCGCTGCGCTCGTCCAGCAGCGTGCGCGTGGAGGTGGACGGCACTGTCCTGGCGGACGCGCCGTCCTCGGTGAAGCTCTTCGAAACCGGCCTGCCGACCCGTTACTACGTGGAGCGCGCCTTCGTCGACTGGACTCTGCTGCGTTCCTCGACCACGGTGACGGAGTGCCCGTACAAGGGGAGGACCAGCGGGTACTGGTCGTTCGTGAGCGGGGCCGTCATCCATGACGATCTCGCTTGGGCGTACGACTTCCCGACGGTGTCGTGCACCGCCATCGCGGGGTTGGTCGCCTTCTACAACGAGCACGTCGACCTGTACGTGGACGGTGTCCTGCTTCCGCGGCCCACCGCTCTCTCACGGGCAGAGTGGAACAAGCAGCAGCGGACACATTCCTGAGCCGCCCGCCAGCGCCCACGGATTAGGGTGGACGGTATGTCCGTGGTGGAAGTCGTGCAGTTGCTGGTGTCGCCGGTGCACCGGTACATGGGGCGGCCGTCCGAGGGGCCCTCGGACGCGCCCGGGCAGGAGCTGGTCGGGAGCGTCGAGGTGCGGCGGAACCTGGGCATCGTGGGCGACCGCTACTACGCGCGCCCGGCACATCGCGACGCCGCCGTCACGGTCATGTCGGCCGAGAACCTGCCGCTGGACATCAATCCGCAGGCCGATCTCGGACTCACACGCCGGAACATCCTGCTGCGCGGCGTCGATATCGACGCGTACGTGGGCTCGACGGTGTCGCTGGACACAGGCGCGGGCCTCGTCCTGCTGGCCGTACGCCGTCCCGCGCGACCCTGCGCATGGATGGACGCCGTCATTGGTCCGGGCGCGCAACGCGCCCTGCGAGGCAAGGGCGGCGTGCGGTGCACGCCGCTGACGGACGGCGTTCTGACCGTGGGGAAGGCGGAGTTCGCGGTCGTGGAGGAGGAGCGGAGCCCGTCTTTAGGGAGCGTTTTGTCTTTGGGGGAGTGCGTGGTTCGAGTTTTACCCCATGTGGCACGGCTGTGGCACGCGCAGAGCGACCAGGTGCTTGGAAGAGAGATCGGCGCTCTGGATCGAGAAAGCCGCTGACCCGTGCATGTGCCGCCGTACGCGACCGCGTTGGACAGGGGCCCCTGTCCGCGGTGGATTCCGCGGACAGGGGCCTTTTCGTCAGCCGCCCGTCGTTGCTACTTCAAGCCGAAGGCGCGGATCAGGGTCTGGCTCACGCTGTTCCCCTCCGTGTCCCGCGCCGTGGTGCGCAGGCTCGCGAAGCGGGCCCGCGCCGGCGCGTCGAGCTGCGCCTTCCAATTGCCGCCCGACTGCCGCAGCGTTGCCTTGTGCCACGTGGCGCCGTCGTCGTAGGACACTTCCAGCGTCACCGTACGGATCGCCCCCGTGCCCGCCGCGCCCGTCAACTGCGACGGGGTGACCGTCAGCCCGGTCCGCCGGTGCGCCTTGCCGGACAGGTCGGTGGGCACCGCGTAGTCGAGCTGCACCAGGGGCAGAGGTGTGAGGACCGTGTAGTCCGTGGTGGCAGAGGTGAACGCCCACTCGGTGCGCGTCCGCGTCGAGTACGGCCGGTCCGGCAGGTTCCGCTTGCCCTCCACCACGATCCGGTAGGGCAGCGGGTCGGGTGACAGCCCCTCGGCAGAGATGATGCGCTCGTTGAAGTCCTCGCCGAGCAGCTGGTCGCCCTGGTAGAGCGAGATCTTCGTCGTGTCGGCGTCGACCCAGGCGACGCCCCCGTGACCGCCCGAGTCGCCCCAGGCAGGCAGCCGCGACGTGCTGATGATGTCGCCCGTCCGGTACGGGGCCCGCCAGTTGATGTCGTCGTTCAGCAGCCGCGGGTGCTGGATGGGTGAGAACCAGGTCTCACTGGTGGTGCTGCGCGACTGGTACGAGCGCGCCACGCCCCCCTGATAGAGATCACGCATGCTCGCGGAGGAGACCCATCGGGCGTCCGTGCCCGCCGAAACCCATGACGTCAGCGTGCCCTGGGCCGCAACCGCCGTCGGCTGGATGAGCATGGGGCTGTCGAAGATGACGGACACATCCTCGCGGTACTGGACGGCCTCGCCCTGCTTGGTATTGCGGAACTCATCGTCGATCCGGGCGAGTTCGCCGGGGCCAGGCCGGTAGGACGGATCCCGGGGGACCGCCCCGTCGTAGTGGCGGACCAGGTCGTACACGTAGCGCGGATAGGGGTGCGAGACCACCTTCAGCGTCGCCGTGCCGGTCTTGCGGATCCGGCTCAGCAGCCGTGCGCTGTCGTCGGTGCCGAGCGAGGCCACCGGCAGCGGGGCGGCGTCCGGCAGGTCCGCCCAGGGGTCCAGCTTTCCGTAGCCGTCGTTCAGGATCAGCAGCTGCCTGGCGCCGGCCTTCGCCGCGGCCGCGGCCTGGTCCGGGGCGGGCACGCTGTCGCTGCGGCGCACGACCGCCACCTGGCCGCGCACCCTCACCTCGCGGAAGTCCGCGGCCGAGCCGTCGCCGGCCCAGACGGCCCGGTAGCTGCCCGTGCCCTCCGGCAGCTTGGGGGACAGGCTCTGGATGACGACGTCGTCGTAGGCCTGCGAACCGGCGGAGAACGTCAGCGGCGGCTGGACCTGCCGCCAGCGGGTCGCGAAGACGTACGAGCCCTTCGTCACCTTCGGTGTCGGGGTCACCCAGAGGCTGTCGTACCGCCAGTACTCGGGCATGTAGCTGTCCAGGAACGGGAACAGGCCGCTGTTGGTGCGGTACTGGTCCACCCGCATGAACTGGTTGGCGGTCGGCTGCGGGGTGAAGGCGGCGGCCTTGCGCAGGTCCGCGGCGTCGAAGCGGACGGTGCGGTCGGCGTCGAGGTCGATCTGCGGCGCGGAGAACATCGCGAAGCCCAGCGTGTGCGTGCCGTCGATGCCGGGCACGGCGGTGTTCATCCACGCCGAGTACGTGCCCGGGGACAGGCGCAGGCTCATGCGGCCCGAAGCGTCGATCTCGTACATCTTGGGCGCGGTGTTGTGCTCGACGTCCTTGAGGACCAGGGTGCCGGGCAGGGCGGCCCCGTGGCGGTCCTTGGCCGTGACCGACAGCGTGACGCGCCGGCCCTCCTTGTTCACACCGACCGGCGTGCGGGTGAGAACCGTGCCGTCGGCGCCGGTGGCGGTGAGCAGGCCGGAGTAGGCGGCGTTGTCCTGTGCGGCGTCGAGGTGGGTGATCACGCCGATGGTGGCGGTGCCGTGCGCGGGCACGGTCAGCCGGGTGTCGGTGAGGGTGAACAGACCCTCGGGCAACTGGTCCCGGCTCAGGGACAGGTCCACGGTGACCGGCTCGGCCCCGGTGTTGGTGTAGGTGACGTCCTTGCGGACGGTCTGGCCCGGCGTGTACGGGTAGTGGGCCTGCGCGAACGCGATCCCGGAGGCGACCAGCGTTGCCTTCACCGCGGCGGCGACGTCCAGCCGCCCGCTGCCGGCCTGAAAGGGGCTGAACCGCTGGGTGCTCGAGGTGGTGCTGACCAGCGCGTCCTTGAGTTGCTGCCCCGTCCAGTCCGGGTGTTTGGCAGCCAGCAGGGCCGCCGCACCCGCGACGTGGGGCGTCGCCATGGAGGTGCCGCTCATCGTCTGGTAGGCGCCCTCGCCCTCCGGCGCGTACTGCGAGCGCGCCGCCAGCACGTCCACACCCGGGGCGGTCAGATCGGGCTTGATGGCGTTGTCGCCCACGCGCGGGCCGCGGCTGGAGAAGCTCGCCAGCTGGTCCACGCCCTTCCCCGGGCCGTGCACCGCGCCGACCGTCAGCGCGGCGTCCGCTGCCCCGGGGGCGCTCACGCTGTACGGCGCCGGGCCGGAGTTGCCGGCCGCGATGACGAACAGCGCCCCGGTCTCCTCGCTGAGCCGGTTCACGGCCTGGCTGAGGGGGTCGGTGCCGTCGGTGGGTCCGCCGCCCAGGCTCATGCTGACGACCTTGGCGTGCTGGTCGCGGGCGGCCCACTCCATGCCCGCCAGGATCCAGGAGTCCTGGCCGTTGCCGAGGTTGTCCAGGACCTTGCCGATGTGCAGCGAGGCACCGGGCGCGACACCCTTCTCCGTGCCGCCGGACGCGGCGCCGGTGCCGGCGACGGTGGAGGCGACATGGGTGCCGTGGCCGTGCCGGTCGGTGACGTCCTCGTCGGGCACGAAGCTCTGCGTCGCCGCGATACGGCCGGCGAAGTCGGGGTGCGCGGCGTCGATGCCGGTGTCCAGGACGGCGACGTCCACGCCCTGCCCGGTGTCCCCGCCCGCCCAGACCTCCGGGGCGCCGATCTGCGCGGTGGTGTCGGACAGCGTGGCCTTGGCCTTGCCGTCCAGCCACACCTTGGCGATCCCGTCGGTCAGCCGTCCGGACGGCGACGCCGCCCCGGCCGTACGCGCCCCGGCTGAGCCCGTCGGGGTGCCGGTGAGGGAGGACCAGAAGTCCGCCGCCTGTGCGTGGTCGGCGGATATCGCGGCACCCTGGATGCTGCTGAGTGTCAGGGTCCTGCGCGCCCCCTCCGGGGTCTTTGCGCTGCGGGAGCGAGCGGCGGCGTCGGTGTAGGTGACGATCAGCGGCAGGTGGTCGCTGCGCGCGTCGTCGTAGCCGTCCGCGAGCAGCTCGGTGACGTTGAACAGGTGCTCGTCCAGCGCCCCGGACGCGATGTAGGGCAGCGCCGCGTCGGGATACACATAGATGTCGTCGCCGACCGTCATGACGTGCGCGCCACCGGTCCTGCCCTGGGGATCGGTCACCGACGTGACCGAGCGCCTGCTGCCATTGGCGGTCACCGTGGCCTTGTCGCCGGTGATCAGCGTGACGGTACGCGTGGTCGCCGGACCCGGGGTGACGGTTGCTCTGGGGGAGGGGGACGTCGGAGCGGCGTCGGCCGAGGTGGCAGGACCGGCGGTCGTCAGCACCACCAGGGCTGCGACGGCGGCTGGCAACCCGCGTCTGCGGGACGGAGGCATGGGCAAGGGAACCTCACGGACTCGATGTGCAGGAGACCTCCGCAGTCAGCCATCCGTTCGCATCACTGTAAAGACAACTCTTTGGCACTTCTGTGCCATGTCACCAAGTGGCATTCTTTCAATTCGGCACAATTGACCTCTAAGTGGGACATGTTGAAGAGTGTGAGAAGGTGCCAGATCCCCAAGAAAGCCCACGTGTGAGCAGGCCGCCGCTACCTTGCGCAGTGTGGCCCGGATATGCCGCATCGGTATCTTCCGCCCGAGGCAGCGCATGCTAGCGATGACAAGGTGCAATTCGATTGACCCTAGTGACGCATCGTCACACGGCAGGTCCGGTGCCGCCCCGGCAGTCGTGCCGACTCAACGCCGCGAGCAGTCATGATGCTCCGTATGGCCGGCCTGCGTGCCCGCAGCCCAGCGCCATATCCTTGACCTTCTCGTACCGATCGTCAGACCCGTCGAACCGATCGACGATGTCGTTCTTTGCAGCGACGCGAAGACAGCAGATCGAGTGACCTGACCCGGCGGCCGACAACCGGGCCTGTTTCTTTCGCCGCCGCCCCTGCTTGTAATTTCCTGATCGATATGACACGGCGAAGGCCAGAAGCGGAGAGCAGCGATGGAAAGCGATGCCCCCTTGGCCTTGGTTGGCCTCGATGCGGAGGCGGAGGCTGTCTATCGCCACCTACTGACACGCGGTGGCGGGACTGTCGACAACCTTGTGACGGCATGCGGACTGGGGTGGGAGCAGGCGTTGGCGTTGCTCGAACGCCTGCACCACTCCGGATTGGTCAGCCGTCGATCCTCAGGGGAGTTCCTCACTGTGGATCCTCGTCACGCGCTGCAAGCACTGGTGGAGTCACGCGAGCGTCAACTGGCTGCCGTACGGGACGCGGCGGGGGCGCTCGGCGCGATCTTCGACGACGTCAGACGGGCCAGTACGACCGAACCCGCCACCAGGACGATCAGCGGCCCGGAGGTGGTCGGTGACTACTACTACCGACTGAAGCAGGCTGCCCGATCCGAACTCTGCGCTCTGGACCGCCCTCCCTTCCTACTGGCTCCGAACGGACCACTCGACGAGGCGGCGGTCCGGCGCGGGGTGCGCGTACGTGTCGTCTACGCAGCCGCCAGTTTCGATGCTGAAGGTGGCTGGCAGGGACTGGGCAGTCTCGTGTCGCGTGGGGAAGAAGCCAGGGTCGTACCAACGCTGCCGATCAAATTGGCGATGGCGGACCGGTCGGCGGCGATGGTCTCGCTGAGCCTGGACGCCGACAGCACCGAGTGCCTCTACACCGAAGCGCCCCCCTTGCTGGAGGCATTGACCGAGCTGTTCGAGCGTTACTGGGCCACTGCGCCCTCACTGAGTGGTGGCCCCGACTCCGAATCGTTGCCGTCACCAGGGCCGTCCGCCCAAGGCGACGAGGAGCGGGAGCCCACTGACGAGGAGCGGAGCCTGCTTGCGCTCTTCGCCGCTGGGGTCAAGGACGAGGCCATCGCCCGCCAGTTCGGGGTTTCGACGCGGACGCTGCGGCGGCGGATCCAAGACCTCTACACAGAGTTGGGGACCACCAACCGGTTCGGCGCTGGTGTCGCGGCAGCTCGACGCAACTGGGTTTGAGCGTCCCCGTCCCGCCCTGCCCCGCTCAGACCATTCGCACGGTGTGGCTGTCTCGTTTGGCCCCCTGGTCGGCCCGGCCCCCTCATGCTGTCCGCCCACGGTTTGTCGGACGTCCTGTTTCATGACGAACCGTTCCTAGTCAGTGAGCAGGAGTGAGTCTTGTACCCAGTCCTGGTCAACTGGCGCATCCCGAACGGTGGTGGATGCACTGGTCTCCCGCG
>NZ_JBSFJX010000308.1:0-7371 GCF_053598275.1 Streptomyces sp. NPDC001156
TGGTGCTCGGAAAGCGAGCATGCCCGGTTCGGTGGGGGGCCGTCGGAAAAGGGCCTGGTCACAGGCACCTCGCTGGCGGCCTACCCAACCGCACGCCGGGTTCGGCGGGCGGGGATGGGAAAACCGACGGCCGAAAGGCCGCACGGCGTCCCGTCCCCGACCCAACAGATTCAGGCGCTGGACCGGTCCCAACCGGTGCTCCCGATGATGCCGGGGATGCCCGAGCGACGCACCCACGACTACCTGCGGCACGGCATCACCAGCCTGTTCGCTGCCTTCAACATCGCCGACGGCACCGTCATCGGCGAACTGCACCGCCGTCACCGGGCCATCGAGTTCAAGAAATTCCTGATCACGATAGACAAGGCCGTGCCCGCCGAACTGGATGTGCACCTGGTGTGCGACAACTACGCCACCCACAACACACCCGAGATCAGGACCTGGCTGGCCCGGCGCCCCAGGTTCCACGTGCACTTCACCCCGACCGGAACCTCCTGGATCAATCAGGTCGAGCCATGGTTCGGGCTGCTGACCGACAAACTCATCCGCCGCGGCGTCCACACCTCCATCAAGGCGCTGGAAGACGACATCAAAGCGTGGATCGCCACCTGGAACGAGGACCCCAGGCCGTTCACCTGGACCAAGACCGCTAACGAGATCCTCAACTCCCTCGCCGACTACCTGGCCAAGGTCAGGCCAAGCACCGACACAACCGCGCAGAACTAAAACTCAGCGTTTCTGGCGCATCACACTAGGCTGGGCCGATGATGTATGAGGGGGGCTTCCGGGTCGGTGACGTGCTGTCGGTCGCATGCCCCTTCACACCGACCAGGGTCGAACAAGGCATGACATGGAGCGAGGTGTCGGTGCGGTGGCCGTGGTGGCGCATCGACACCGACAGCGATTTCGTTCGCTGGAACGGGATCGTGGCCCTGGGCGTGGACAGTGGCGGGTCTGTCCCGTCGGAGGTTGAGGCGGAGCTGTTCCGGACCGACCCGCCGCCCGAGCAGTTGAAAGCGGGGGACGTCTGCCGGGTCGGAGTGCCGCCGACCGTGGTCCACGTGACGGCTGTTGATCACCACGACCCTCCGCTGGAGACGGGCTGGCTACCGCGCCCCCGGCTGACCGTGGCCGTGCTGCGCCGCGGCTTGTCCTACCGGGAGTTTCCGGACGGCAGCCATCTCGACGGCACGGGTTACACCATTCACCCGGGCGACGGGACGCCGTTCACCTTTGAGCTGTTGATGCGGCCGTACGCGTTTCTCCGGCCGGGTGACGAGGTCGCCGACGCCGCCGGACGGGCATGGCGATTCAGCGGACCCTGGGACTGGGCTGCCTTCGACGGAGAAGAGCCCGGCACGGGCCCCAAGTGGCCGCTCATCCTGCTGACCCGCTCAGGAGCGCCGTGCTCAATCGCCGAAGCGGAGGCAGTGGTCAGGGGCACAGCGACCGGTTCCCACCAGGAGACCGTCCGACAGTGGATGTCTCTCACTGAGGCTTCACCCACGCCCTAGCCGGGCGATGGCTACTGACAATGCCGCCAGCCAGCTGTGCCGTGAAACCGCGCGGGAAGTGGTCTCCGTTTTGGTCTCATTCGTCGGTGGCCGGAGCCGTTCACGGGCGTACGAGCCTGCCGACTCGAGCGCGGTGGTGAACGAGCGTGGACAAGGCCGAACGCTGTCCTGACTGGCAGGAACAGAACTCGAAAGCGAGCGTGGCCAAGCTCGACGGGCTCACAAGCCGCCTTGTTCGCAGACGCGACGCGCGACCTCACGGAGTTTGACGTTGTTTTCCTGGGAGTAGCGGCGCAGTACGTCGAAGGCCTGCTCCTCGGTGAGGTGATGGCCGCCCATGAGGATGCCCATGGCTTCGCCAATGACGTGGCGGGTGGTGACGGTCTCGTGCATCTGTGCATCGGTGCGGGCGCTGGAGAAGGCGATCGCGGCGTGCGAGGCCAGCAACCAGCCGGCCATCTCACTGGCCTCGCTGAATGCGCCCGGACCGCGGGAGTACAGGTTGAGCGCACCGAGGTCTTCGTCTTCGGTGAACAGGAGGAACCCCATCATGCTGCCCACGCCCAGTTCACGGGCCTTGGGGGCGTAGGCAGGCCAGCGTTGCTGCTTTTGGGTGAGGTCGGCAATCCGGAAGACCCGCTCGCCTTCGTGGCTGCGGGCAGCGTCGAAGCAGGGGCCTTCGCCGAGACGCGCTTGGAGCTGGTCGCTGACGCTGACGAACTCGTCCGTGGGGGCGAGACTCTGCACCTGCTTACCGTGCAGGATCAGGATGCCAGCCGCCTCACAGCCCTCCACCAGTTCGATGGCCGAGTGGGTGATCCGCTCCAGGGTGGCAGTGACCGACTTCTGGGCCAGCAGGTCCCGCCCCATGATGGCCATCTGCTGCGCGAACATGCGCCAGTCCATGCCGTCCTCCGTCTCACCTGTCCTGGCATGCCTTCTGCTCACGCCGACCCGCTCCACGCCAAGCCAATATCTGCCTTGACCCTCCCTTTACCGCCCGGCAAACGCGTAGAAGTGATGGTGCGATGCGGGGCGCGGCCGGGTCAGGTGCCGGCACCGGCCCTTGCATCGCGGCCTCCGGCCTGAGGGCCGTGCCAGTCGAGGCAGATGACGGTGGCGTCGTCGGGGAGATGCCCGTTGCAGGCGTGGGTGACCGCGGAGGTCAGGGCACGTACGACCTCCCGGGGGTGCTCGGTGGCGGTGTCGTGGATGAGACCGGCCAGGTCGACCGTTTCCGCCTGGCGCTCCTGCATGCCGTCGGTGTAGAGCACGAGGCGGTCGCCGACCCGCAGATCGAGCTCCTGCACTCGGTGGGGGGCGGGCGAAGCGAAGCCGAAGGGCAGGTCGACATTTAGACCTACATCGTCGACCGTTCCGTCACGCAGGCGCAGTGGCCAGGGGTGTCCGGCATTCACGGCCTGTGTGCAGGTGCCGTCCAGGGCGATGCGCAGCAGCTGGCCGGTGGCGAAAGTGCTGCGGCCGTGTTCGCGGAGGGCCTTGTGGATCTGGTTGGCCTGTTCGGCCAGGTCCGCTCCGGCGCGGCGGGCGCGGCGGGAGGCGTTGACCAGGAGGGTGGCCATGAGGGCGGCCTCGACGTCGTGGCCCATGGCGTCGGAAATGGACAGATGCAGAGTGTCGTGGTCGAGGGTGTAGTCGTAGGTGTCGCCGGCGCAGTTGTCGGCCGGGATCAGGGTTGCGGCGAGGGCGAACTCGGCGGCTTCGCAGGAGGGGGCTGTGGGCAGGAGCTGGCGCTGAATCTCGGCGGCCAGGGTCACCGGCACGGTGCGCTGACCCCAGTGGTAGAGGTCGGTGAAACGGCGGTCGGTGACGAGGATGTATGCCAGCGCGTGCGCAGCCTCCCCTACCTGCTCCAGCACCTCCTGCGTCACCTGGGGCAGGAACAGCTCCAGTACGCCGATGGTGTCGCCGCGGTTGGTGACCGGGGCCAACACCCGATGGCCCCGCTCGCCATCCGGCGCCTGCACCAAGCTCTGGGTACGCAGGACTTCGTCGTAGACGCTGCCTGCCAGAGGTACTTGATCGGCTCGGCGCCCTCGCTGGGAGTCTGCTTCCTCGCTGACCCGCACCACCTTCCGGCCGACGATGTCGACGAACAGGAACGACACGTACCGCGCGCTGAACCGCTCGCGCAGATTGCGCGCCACCACGTCGAGGGACGCCACCGGCGCGGCCTTCTCCGCCGCGCCCAGAACGTCGGCCAGCCTCATCCGATCCCGCGCCACCACATCCTCCCGGGGTTCCACGAACTTTTCCCCGCAGCCAGCAGGCATCACAGTTCCCCTCGTGCCTCAGATCACGCCTCGGAATGCGGTCGAGGTTCGACGGGGAGAGGCTGAGCTCATGGCCGAGCATTGCGTGATCGTAGGGGCGCCCTGCGAATCTGGCGGCCGCCGCGTACGCGTTGACGACGAGATCCTGGGCACGGCGTATTCGCTGCACGACTTGACGGTGTTCCTCCAACATTCCTGTCTGGTGGGCGGGGACGAGCTGGACGTCGCCGACGTGTGACCTGATCGAGTGGCACGGTGGTGGTCCGGAAGTCTGGCCGCGCCAGGGTGGGGGGCCGGACTGCTGGGCGGGGCCGGGCGAGCCCGCCGCATCGGTGTGGGAAACGAGGCTGGCTTGACTGGGGTGCGGTAGGCCAGGGCCGTGCGGAAGCGGGCGCGGCCCGGATCGGAGAAGTCAGCGCCTCGGGTGAACTCCTGGATCTGTTCGGCGACCAGTGGGAGTTCAATGTCGGTGTGCTGAGGAACTCCCGCCGGCACGTCAATGTCGGCGTCCTTCGGGGGACGGGGAAAGGCCGCAGGCCCGCAGCAGCTCCGGAGTCACCGTCGAGGGGTCTCCGCTGGCTACCCACCGGAAGTGGGTCACCATCATCACGTCGTCGACGCTCTCTCGTACGAACCCATCCACGACGCCTGGGCTGCCGACGCGTTCAAGCACCATGACCTCGCCTGGTTCCACCTCGTTGGCGATCTGCTGGTAGCACCCCGTGTCAGGGCACCCGGAGAACGTGTAGACCCAATGACCCATAGCTGACCTCCTGCCGGAGGCAACGAATAATCAACCGCTCCGTCAGTTACGAAGTCCACGAAATAGACCAAAGAGGTCAAAAAGGCATACATGTAATTAAGGCTGCACCCGTGGGTACTGGAGGCAGCGCGACTCGAAGGCTGGTGTGTTGCCTGGGGGCAACTATTTCCGTTGCATGCGGGGTAGGCGCATGGAGGCCCCGCCCCCTTCGACGGGTTGATCTCATGGCGTTCTTCGCAGTCTCCAGGCACCGCCCCCTAGAACTACTGTCCGCCACCGACCTCGCTATGGAGCACGACCGACTCCAGGCGGAAAATGAGCAACTCGAGCGCGCCGTGTCCTCGCACGCGGCCGTCGACCAGGCCATCGGCGCACTGGTGGTCCTGGGGCAGATTCCCCCCGAAGACGCATGGCGAGCCCTGCGGGACGTCTCGCAGCGCACCAACACCAAGCTGCGAATCGTTGCCGAGAATGTGTTGAAGTTCGCTCAAGGCAGCGCCCTGCCGGACACCGAATTGATCGAACTACGCCGAGCGCTGGCCCGCTACCAGGCTTTCTCTCCCGCAAATCGGGATCCTCAGGTCGCGGCGACGGGTGACGGACCGCCTGTCGACCGGTGAGGGGCGGCGGCCTTGTCACGTGAGAGCAGTGTCTGCGCTACCCCCGCCCGCTCCCACGTGCGCTGGGCGTGCACTCATTCGCAGGCCCGGACAGCACCTCGTCAGGTCCGCGGCCGACTCCACCAGGTCCGGAGCCATGAGGTTCGATCACCCGACGCTTGGCGGTAGCCCGCCGACTGTCATTCGCATTCTGCCCCCTACTGCGTAATCACAGGCGATTCAGCGAAGTGCGGCCACATCTGTCACGGAGCGGCAGAAGCGTAGGTGGTGTTGCTGTTGCCCCCCAGCGGCTTTCAGCGTGAGGGTGAAAGGAGAACCGACGTAACTGGTACAGGTCGGACATACATACCAGGAATGCGGAGCCCCCTTACCTCGGAGGCAAGGTGGACATCCCCTCGCACGAGCTCCCTGGTGCGGTTCAGGAACCGGAAAGCCGCCCTGCCGACGAGATCCAGCAGCTAGAGACCAAGGTTGCCCAGCTCGAGCGTGCGGTGCATTCCCACGCCGTGATCGACGAGGCGATCGGCGTCATTGTCGCCGTGGGACGCATGACACCGGCTGACGCCTGGGACTTGCTCCGCGAGACGTCCATGTGCACCAACACCAACCTACGGCACGTGGCCGAGCTGGCCGTCACTTTGGGTGTGACCGGCAACCTCGCGGCAGACATACGCGAGGAACTGGCCCGCAGACTGAACTGATCTCCGCCCTTTCAGCACGCGGCGGGCGCCCACAAGCCCAAGCCGTGGATCCCGAAGAAGGCACGACGCTCCGGCATCACCGCCCGACGAGCGACTCGGACGGCCCCGAACGGTCTGACTTCCAAGATTCATCTCGCCGGCGAGGGCGGCTGCATTCGCTGGCCCTCCTGGTCACGCTGAAAGAGTCAGCGGTGGCGCCGTGCCCGTGAGGGCGTGTTTGGCGACGGACCGGGGGGACCGGCGGCGGTGCCTGTGGAAAAGGAGAACTGCTCTCATGGCACGGCGGTTCTCCTGCTGTACCTGACCAGGCTGTCGCAGCGGCGTTGGTGATGGCCAGGTTGGCGTCCGTTCCAGTGAGGCGAGCGGGCTGGGCCCCACAGGGCCTTCCGGTGCGGGGATCAGTGTCTGCAGGGCGGGACAGACCGGCCCTGACAGGACGAGCGAGAGGTGGATGCACGATGGGGCATGGCGGGAATGTGATCGAGGAATTGATGGCCGACCACCGGGAGGTCGAAGAGATCTTCGGCCGGATCCAGTCCATGACCGGCGAAGGTCAGGAGCTGCGTGATCTCGTGGACGAGGTCACCATCGAACTGGTGCGGCACTCCGTTGCCGAGGAGCAGTACCTGTACCCGGCGGTGCGCGAGCACGTCGAGGGCGGCGACCGGATCGCGGACAAGGAGCTCCGGGACCACAGCCGTATCGAGAAGCTTCTCAAGCAGCTGGAGAAGACGAACGCCGACGATGCCGAGATGAGCCCGCTGCTGCAGCAGCTCATGGAGGAGGTAGCCGCCCACGTCGAGGACGAGGAGAACAATCTGTTCCCGATGCTGCGCCAGGCCTGTTCCTCCGAGATGCTCGGCGATCTCGGGGAGAAGGTCCGGCGGGCCAAGACCATCGCCCCGACCCGCCCGCACCCTGCCGCCCCCGACACTCCGCCCGCGAACAAGCTCCTTGCGCCGGGCGCCGGTCTGGTCGACCGAGCCCGTGACTTCGTCACCGGTCGCGGCAAGTCCTGACTGGCCCTTCTCCGCCCCGCCGGGCAGCAGCCGGCCGGGTACCGGGTCCGGACCGCACGTGTCTTGTCCGGCCCCGGTGCCCAGCTGGACGGAGGGTGACGCGGGTCATGCAGCCTGTCCGGGGCGGCCGCCTACACTGGGCCGCCACGAGCGGGGCAGCGCTGCTCCGTGAAACAGCTCGCGGGACCGTTCAGCCGGGCAGGGCGAGCACGCTCCAAAGGGACCGATCGCCGTGCCCACCGACCTGACATCCGTCATAGCCGCCTCCGCCCGCTGGCTCCTGGCCGCCTACCCGGCGCCCGCAGGCGCGCTCAGCCGGGCGCTGGCCGAGGCTCAGGCCCGGCAGGCCGTCACGCTCGCCGCGGCCCTGCGCTACCCCACCGACATGGACGTGCAGCTGCTCCACCTCCTGGGCCCCAGTGGGACCACCCGGCTGGACTGGGCCACCGGATGCGAGCCG
>NZ_JBSFJX010000309.1:0-7342 GCF_053598275.1 Streptomyces sp. NPDC001156
AAGCGTAAAGAACTCCCATCATCGCAGGTCACAAGGCACTTCTTCATTTTCCCAAGCGTCATCCACAGGCATCGGTCGGTGGATCGAGGCTTAGCGTCTCCCGGCTGCCGTTGCTCGACTTGCTCGACTTGCTCGACTGCCCGGCGAACGGCAGCGCGGAGTACCTCGTCGGGCTCGTTCCGCCTGAGTACGGATTTGAGAGAAACATGCGCTGCCGCCCGCACATCGGGATCCGGGTCGGAGAGCGCGGCGGAGATGATCGGCGCGTGCGCCACGGCGTCGGGGCCGAAGATGCCGAGGCCCTCGATCCCTGCGCGCCGCAACATCGGATCCTGTGCCGCCGCAGCCGCAACGAGTAGTTCCAGAGCCTCAACAGGTGCCTCCGCGCACAGCAGCGCCAGGCGAAACAGCGCCTGCTCGAACTCTGCGGTGTCGTGGCGGGTGGCTGCGGCGAGCCGCTCAAGCGCCTCGCCGACCGCCGGCGGACAGGCCGCACGAAGGCTGACCTCGTCGACCTGGCCGGGGGCGGTTTCGTCGTCCATCCGGCCATCCTGCCAGCAACCCAAACCCGATTCCCAAAGGTGGGGAGCATCCGGCCCGGCCGCAGCGAGCGCCCTCGTGGGCCTTCAGGCTGCGGACAACGTTACTCCGCGAGGCAGCCAGATGATCATTTGCCAGACACAGCCTAGGACCGGGCGTGCGGAGGACTCTGACACCAGCGTCTGACACCAACAAGGGCGGACAGCGACGGCCGGCGCCGGACCCAAGCGGACCATCCGTCGAGGTGCCAAGGCGGTTGCCCAGTGCCGACGGTGCCCCGTGATCGACCTGATAAGGATGAGGCCACAGCTCAATACTTGTCAGCCGTCCAGGCAAGTCCCCAACCCCCACGGATAGCGTGCCCCTCACGTGCCCGATCGACCGGGGACTGACGGGAAACCGCAGAGACTGACGCCTACAGCGGCGAAGGAGCTCGCGCAACTGCGGACCGTCGCAGCCGGTCAGAAGCCCGCCGACTCAGCCGTTTCGCCGGCACCCCCGTGAAGCGGTTCATCAACTCGCACGGGCCCCTTACATGCGGCGAGGTGGCATGCAAAGATCACGCCTGGCGGCCATCGAGTCGCACAGTTGTCGCATGGGGGGACTCGCTGTGGAGGTCATCGACTGGGCGCTGTTGGCCCTCTTTTGGCTCCTGACCTTCGTCTCCGGCACTGCCGCCATCTGTGCCGGATGGGTCCCCCCGTGGTTCAGGAAAACGGTTTCATCGCCGCGTCTCGGGGGCTGGGCGGACACTTGCATGGGCCTTGGGGGCACACTCACCGTGGGTCCCGTGCATCGCCACTTGGGATCGACGCCAATGACAGCACTCGCCACAATCGTGGGCTTCTGCTTCGTCTTCAGTGCCCTAGGTCTCTACCGACGGTCCTATCGACCCGAGCCGTCGAGGCCAACGGCATACCAACACACAGCAGCCTCAGCCGATGCTGTACAGCAGCGCAATACAGCAACCATCGCACCCACAACCGACCCCGACCGGCCGCAGGTGCCCAACTGACGTGCTTGGCGGACTTCAACGGCCGTCACGCCCATAGTTCGCATCGTGAGGGTCACGAGTGCACGGCTCTGTGCCACTTTCGTGCCAGAACGGGCGGGGAATCACGGGGAATAGGTGTGCGCAAGGGTACGGCCGCTGGACTCCGTCCAAGACAGGGAACCCGCAGGTCAGGCGCGTGACTGCCAACCTCGCTCCTAAAGCGGTACTACACGCCGATCCAGCCCGCCGCGTGTCGGCGCAGGCTCACCTCACTCCCCTCAGGCTGAGACGTAGGTCACAGCCCTTCGACCTGAGCAAGTCTCATCCGGCTATTCACTGACTACATGTATTCGGTGAATACTGCTGCCCATGAGCACCCGCCACATACTCCTTGGCCTGCTCGCCACCGGCCCGAGGCATGGATACGACCTCAAACGCCGACACGACGAGCGCTTCCCGCAGGCCCGGCCGCTTGCCTACGGGCAGGTCTACATGACGCTGCAGCGGCTGGTCCGGGACGGGCTCGCCGAGATCGAGGAGACCGGTTCCGACGGCGGGCCGGAGCGGACGGTGTACCGCTGCACGGACGCCGGAGCACGTGAACTCGCCGACTGGGCAGCGTCCGTCACGCCGCCCGCGCCGTTCGTAGCGAACGAGATCTTCGCGAAGGTCGTCGTCGCGATCCTGTCCGCCGGTGACCCGGCGGCCTACCTGCTGGCGCAACGAGCCGCACACATGCAGCGCATGCGGGAGCTCACGGCAGTGAAGTCCGCACAGGGCGCCGATCTCGCCACCGTGCTCTCGGCGGACTACGCCCTCACCCACCTCGACGCCGACCTGCGCTGGATGACAACCACCGCCGGCCGGCTCGCCACCTTGACCGCGGAGGTCGACGCAGCGTGAGCACCACCGACTCCACGCCGGGACAACCCCTTCTCGCTGCCCGGGAGTTGTACAAATCTTACGGCTCGACCCCCGCACTGCGCGGCGCGTCCGCCGAGCTCTGCAGCGGGGAGATCCTCGCCGTGACCGGCCCCAGCGGCAGCGGCAAGTCCACCCTGCTGCACTGCATGGCAGGGATCGTCCGTCCCGACCGCGGGCCGGTGATGTACCGCGACGAGCGCCTCGATCATGTGTCCGAGGAGCGGCTCAGCGAGCTGCGGCGGACCGAGTTCGCGGTGGTGTTCCAGTTCGGGCAGCTGATCCCCGAGCTGACCACGGTCGACAACGTCTGCCTGCCGCTGGTCCTCAACGGAACCGACCGGCGCACCGCCCAGGGGCAGGCACGTACGTGGCTGGAGCGGTTCGGTGTGCTGGGCAGGGCCGAGGCACGCCCCGGTGAACTCAGCGGCGGCCAGGCGCAACGCGTCGCACTGGCCCGCGCCCTGGTCACCGGCCCGAAGGTCGTGTTCGCAGACGAGCCGACCGGCGCCCTCGACTCCCTTGCGGGCGAGCAGGTGATGACCGAACTGACCTCGGCTGTACGGGAGTTGGGCGCAGCAGTGCTACTGGTCACGCACGACGCCACGGTCGCCGCGTACGCCGACCGTGAGATCCGGCTGACGGACGGCCGTACGGCCGCACTGGAGGTGTCCGAGTGAGGGCGGATCTGCGGCTGGCCTGGCTGCTCACCAGCGGTTCGGACCGGCGTGAGCGGTGGCGGATCGGCCTCACGGCCGTGGGCGCGGCCTGCGTCGCCGCCTTCGGCGGGATGGCAGCCGCCGTGGCGTCCGTACGCGGATACTCGAACCTTCCAGTCGCCCATGGCCTGTTGAACAGCCCGGGTCAGCGCCGTGGTGTGGTCCTGGCGCTGCTGCTTCTGCTGATCCCCGGTCTCGGCTTCCTCGGGCAGTGCGCGCGGCTGGGTGCCGTGCACCGCGACCGCCGTATGGCCCGGCTGCGGCTGGCGGGGGCCGCTCCGGGACGGGTGCGGCGGATCGCCGCGCTGGAGTCCGGGCCCGCGTGCCTGGTGGGCTCGGTCGTGGGCACCGTGGCGGTGGCCGGGTGTGTACTCGGGGCCGGCCGACCTCCGGCGCGACTGTGGTGGGTGGTGGCCGCCGTCATGCTCGCTGTACCGGCCGTGGGCGTGGCGGTGAGCCTGGCGGCGCTGCGCCGGGTGGTCGCCTCGCCTCTCGGCGAGGTGCGGATGTTGCCGCGCCGACAGGGCGGGGGCCGGGCGGTCGCGCTGGGCACGGCTCTGGTCGTGGCGGCCGTGACTGGGGGCGTCCTGGCGCTCACGTACGGGTCCGCCGGGCTGGTTCCCCTGGTCCTGTTCGGCGCGCTGCTCCTGATCGGGGCAGGGGCCGTGTGGGTGAGCGGTGGCATGGCTCGGTTGACCGGGCGCCGGTACGCGGCGCGCACCGGGCGTCCTGCCGTGCTGATCGCCGCCGAGCGGCTGTCCGCCGATCCATGGGCGGCGGCGCGCACCCATGCTGCCGTCCTGCTGGTGACGGTGGTGGGAACCGGCTTCATGGGCGTACGCGAGGCACTGCTCGAGACTCTGAACCACAGCGAGTACACCCCCACCGACGTGGACTTCTACACCGGCGGGATCGACCTGGCAGGGGCGGCGGTCCTGGTCGGCCTCCTGATCGTCCTTGTCTCGGTCGCCGTGGGCGCCGCCGAGTCCGTGGCCACCCGGCGCCGGGCACTTGCCCAGCAGGTCGCCGCCGGCGTGCCGCGGACGATTCTGAGCCACGCAGTGCTCCTGGAAACCGCTCTGCCGCTGGCACCGGCCTTGCTGGTCTCGGGTGCCGGCGGGCTGGCCGTCGGTATCTGGTACGCGTCACTCACTGGACACGGACTCACCGTGCCGTACTCGGCCCTGGCCGTCCCGCCCCTGATGCTGGCCGCCTGCCTGCTGGCCGCGGCGACCTCGCTGCCCCTGCTACGCCGCTCGACACAGCCCGCGGAGCTGAGGCACACGTGACCCGCCGCATATGTGAGGGCGGCGCCCATTCCTGAGGGCCTCCATGTGGGCCTGGAAGCGGGATGCCGGTGCTTTGCGCCTCCTGACGGCAGAAGACGACGGCAACAGAGGCGTACGCACCGGGACCCTGGCGGTAGCAGGGGGACTGCCTTGAGCCCTTGGAGTAGCAATGCGGCAGCACGCACGTAGCTCTGAATGAACTCCTAAAGCGGGTGTCGCAGGTTCGAATCCTGCCGGGGGCACTGTGCCTGATCAGGCACGATGCATCAGAAAGGCCCCTCGGAGTCGCCTCGGAGGGGCCTTTTGATCTTCAATGGGAACGCCATGGGAACGAGCCTTCAGGCGGCATCCTCCGTGGGAACGTCGCCCTCGTTCTCCGTGGTGGGAACGGCGACCTCGTCTTCTGTAGGAACGGCGAGCTCCTCCCCCGGCGTCTCGGCGACCTCCCGAGAAGTCGCCTGCGAGTGCAACCGGTCTGACAGGCGGCGCCCAGGGGCCCGCCTGGCCGTTCGGCGCGAAGTGGTCCGGTCATTTGCTCAGAAAATGGTCCGCACGTGTGGGCCGACGCGCGCATACGTTCGAGTCATGACTGCAACAGCGCCCACCCCGATGAACATCGGTGTCTTCCTCTCAGCCACTGACCTCGACGAGCTCTACACCCAGCCGACCCGCGAGTTCCGGGAGCTCATCGGCAGGGCCGGCCACCCCCTGGTGTCGGGCGGATCCGATACCGGGCTGATGAAGGTCGTCACCGACGGAATGCAGGCGTCGGGAGGGCGGCTCACGGGGATCGCCGTCGATTTTCCCCGGAAGCGGGTCAGGAAGGACGCCGACGAAATGACGTTCGCCAGGGATCGCTGAACGGAAGGCACGGTTGCTCGCCGTGTCCCACGCAGTAGTGGTGATGCCCGGCGGCGCGGGCACGCTGAACGAAGCGATCGAGGTCCTGGAGCTGAAGAAGCACGGCCCGTACGACGAGCCCGTGGTGCCGCTGAACACGGCGGCACCTCATCGTCTCCGACATCGAGGAGGCCCGCGCGGAGTTCGTCGGCCGCGGCACCGAAGCCGGCGAGGTGTTCCACGATGCCGGATGGCTCCTCCACCACGGCCACGATGCCGGAGGGGTCGTTCACCACGGCCCAGGCCAGGGGCGGGTGGCCGGCCCGCACCCTGCCCGTGTCGCCTACGCCTCCTACCTCACCTTCAGCGGCCCGGACGGTAACGGCTGGGCGGTGCAGGAGGTGAAGGAGCTGTTCCCCGGACGCTGACACCACGTCAGCCGCCTATGGGGCTGCGGCGGGGCATGACCAGCGTGGACGGTATCGGGCAACACGGGACGGCCCGCCGTGCTGAGGCGGTCGTCGGCCTCATGGCCGTCACTCCGCTTCTCCCACCGCCCGGCCCCGATCCTCTCCCGTCGTCGCCTTGGCCGCCGCAACAGCAGCAACCCTCCTGAGGATCGGCTTCTCCTCCCACCTACGCACCTACGCACCTACGCACCTGATGGGAACCATAATGATGAGCACTGCCCAGGCCGCACTCTTGGAGCCGCTGAGGTCCCGCGAGATATCCGACGCAGCGATAGCGCTGATCGACGAGCAAGGGACGGTCGTCGCGTGGACGCAAGCCGCTCAGCACCTTGTTGGGTACTGCGCTGAGGACGTGGTGGGCCGATCCGCCACACTCGTGCTGCCGTCCTGCGAGGAGGCGCTGGGGGTATCAGCGTTCGCCGAGCAGTGCCGTGCCCAAGGTGGCTGGTCCGGCACCGCGGCGGTCCGCCACCGCGACGGCCGTACGCTCAACCTGAGCCTGCACCTCTCGCTGCTGTGGGGACAGAACGGAACATTCCGGTGGCTTGTGTCCGCCACCGACATCGGCGCGCTCTCCCGGGAAGCGAGAAACGGATCGGTGCGGGAGTCGCTTCTCACCCACGCGCCGATCGGCATCGCCATTCGTGACCCGCAACTGCGCTCTACCTGGGTGAACGACACGATGGAGTGCTATGACGGCATTTCCCGTGACCGGCGGTTCGGACGTCGACTCACCGAGTCGATGTCCGGCTTCGAGACCGAGGCCCTCGAGGCGGTGATGCGGCAGGTGCTGCAGAGCGGCACTTCCGCGGTCCACGAGTACCGGGCATGGCCGGCGGAAGAACCGCGCCGGGAGCACGCATTCTCGGCCTCGTTCTTCTGCCTCCAGGACGCGGACGGCCAGGCACTGGGGGTGTGCATCATCAGCGTGGATGTCACCGGCAATCAGCGGACGCGCGAGCGCCTTGCCATCCTCAGCAAGGCCAGCACGCGTATCGGCAGCACCCTGGACGTCATGCAGACCGGACAGGAACTGGCCAGCCTCGCCGTGCCCCTGTTGGCCGACTACGTCACCGTCGACCTGGCAGAGTCGGTTCCATTCGGCAAAGAGCCCTCTGCCCGAATCGACATAAAGTATGATCGCCCCCCTGTGTTCCGCCGTGCCGGTTTGGCCTCGATCCACCCGGGAGTCCCAGAGTCGACGTTTGCGCGAGGGGAGACGGTTTTCGTCCCCCCGACCTCGCCGTTCGCCACCGTCTTGCGCACGGGAAGATCCCACCTGGAACCGGTGCTGGACGCCTCTCCTGGGACATGGGTCGACCACGACCCGGCGCGGGCGCAAAAGATCCGTGAGTACGGGATGCACTCCCTGATGATCGTGCCCATCATTGCGCGGCGCGCCGTCCTGGGTGTCGCGCTGTTCTGCCGCGGCGAGGACCCCGTTCCGTTTCAGGAGGATGACCTGCTCCTGGCTGAGGAGCTGGTCACCCGGGCCGCGCTGTCCTTGGACAACGCCCGCCAATACACGCGCGAACACACCACGGCCCTCGCGCTGCAACGCAACCTGCT
>NZ_JBSFJX010000310.1:0-7335 GCF_053598275.1 Streptomyces sp. NPDC001156
GAGCTGCGGCCGATCGGCCGCAGCTCCGCCCACATGCTGTGGAAGGTCACGCGTCGTCACCTTCGCGCATCGGGACCCGCACGCCCCGCTCCCCGGCCACGGACTCCGCGATGTCGTACCCGGCGTCGACGTGCCGGATGACACCCATCCCGGGGTCGTTCGTCAGCACCCGGCGGATCTTCTCGCCGCCGAGCTTCGTGCCGTCGGCGACGGTCACCTGACCGGCGTGGATCGACCGGCCCATGCCGACGCCGCCACCGTGGTGGATGGACACCCAGGAGGCGCCCGACGCCACGTTCACCATGGCGTTCAGCAGCGGCCAGTCCGCGATCGCGTCCGAGCCGTCGAGCATCGCCTCGGTCTCGCGGTACGGCGAGGCGACCGAGCCGCAGTCGAGGTGGTCGCGGCCGATGACGATCGGTGCGCTGAGCTCACCGCTCGCCACCATGTCGTTGAACCGCTCGCCGGCCTTGTCTCGCTCGCCGTAGCCGAGCCAGCAGATACGGGCGGGCAGGCCCTGGAAGTGGACACGCTCACCCGCCATCTTGATCCAGCGCGCGAGGGACTCGTTCTCCGGGAACAGGTCGAGGATCGCCCGGTCGGTCTTCGCGATGTCGGCCGGGTCACCGGACAGCGCCGCCCAGCGGAAGGGGCCCTTGCCCTCGCAGAACAGCGGCCTGATGTAGGCGGGCACAAAGCCGGGGAAGGCGAAGGCGCGGTCGTATCCGGCCAGTTGGGCCTCGCCGCGGATCGAGTTGCCGTAGTCGAAGACCTCGGCACCGGCGTCCATGAAGCCGACCATCGCCTCGACGTGCTTGGCCATCGACTCACGGGCGCGCGTGGTGAAACCGGACGGGTCCTTGGCGGCGGCGTCGGCCATGTCCTCGAACGCGATGCCGACCGGCAGGTACGCCAGCGGGTCGTGGGCCGAGGTCTGGTCGGTGACGATGTCGATGGGCGCGCTCATGGCGAGCAGCTGCGGGACGAGCTCGGCGGCGTTGCCGAGGACGCCGATGGACAGCGGGCGGCGGGCGTCCCGCGCCTCGACGGCCAGCTGGAGGGCGTGCTCCAGGGAGTCCGCCTTCACGTCCAGGTACCGGTGCTCGATACGGCGGTCGATGGCACGCGGGTCGCAGTCGATGCAGATCGCGACGCCGTCGTTCATGGTGACGGCGAGCGGCTGGGCACCGCCCATGCCGCCGAGACCGGCGGTCAGGGTGATGGTGCCGGCGAGCGTGCCGCCGAACTTCTTCGCGGCGACGGCGGCGAACGTCTCGTAGGTGCCCTGGAGGATGCCCTGGGTGCCGATGTAGATCCAGGAACCGGCGGTCATCTGCCCGTACATGGTCAGGCCGAGGGCCTCCAGACGGCGGAACTCCTCCCAGTTGGCCCAGTCGCCGACGAGGTTGGAGTTGGCGAGCAGGACACGCGGCGCCCACTCGTGGGTCTGCATGACGCCGACGGGACGGCCGGACTGGACGAGCATCGTCTCGTCCTGCTTCAGGCCCTTCAGCGTGCGGACCATGGCGTCGAAGGAGCGCCAGTCACGCGCGGCCTTGCCGGTGCCGCCGTAGACGACGAGCTTGTCGGGGTGCTCGGCGACCTCGGGGTCGAGGTTGTTCTGCAGCATCCGCAGGGCGGCTTCCTGCTGCCATCCCAGGGCGCTCAGTTCCGTGCCGCGCGGCGCTCGGACAGGGCGGGGTCCTGACATGGTCTGCCTCCTGGGGTACGGCCGCACGCTGCTGGGGGGCGCGCACGGGCTGTTGCAGTAGTTATTCACATCCTGACCATCTGAATAGAACTAGTCAATACGTTCTTGCGTCAGCGTGGCGGCGGCGGGGATGTTTGGCTGGAGAGATGACCGCACACGGTGACACGGGGACGGGGGACGCGGTGGACCCGAGGGGCAGCGCGACGCGGCGGGCCGGCGGGGACGAGCGCCCCGGCGACGCCGAGCGGGTGGCGCGCCGGGACGAGGCCGTACGCGGCGCCGTCGAGCATGGGCTGCTGGGGCCGGACGCCCCCATCGCCGCACTGCTGGACGTGGCCGGAATCCGGGACTCGGCGGCGGCCCTGCGGGCGGCCTTCGACGCGGTGGTCCCGCCGGGCACGCCGGTGCTGCACGCCTTCGCGGTGAAGGCGACCCCGCTCGTACCGGTGCTGCGGCTGCTGCGGGAGGCGGGCATCGGCGCCGAGGTGGCGAGCCCCGGGGAGCTGGCGCTCGCCAGGGCGGCCGGGATGACCCCGGAACGGATCGTGCTGGACGCGCCCGCCAAGACACCGGCGGAGCTGCGGCAGGCCCTGGAGCTGGGGATCGCCGTGAACGCGGACAATCCTCAGGAGCTGGCGCGGATCGACTCCCTCGTCCGCACGACGAAGACGTCCTCCCCGCTCGGGATCCGGGTGAATCCGCAGATCGGGGGCGGTGCGATAGAGGCGCTGTCCACGGCGACCGCCACCTCCAAGTTCGGGGTGGCGCTGCGGGACGAGGGGGCGCGTGAGTGGCTGATACGCGCCTATGCGGAGCGGCCCTGGCTGACCAGGCTGCACGCACACTCCGGTTCGCAGGGCGTACCGCTCTCGCTGATGGCCCGGGGCATAGCGGAGAGCCACACGCTCGCCGAGGAGATCAACCGGAGGGTCGGGCGGCGCCAGATCGACACGATCGACATCGGCGGCGGGCTGCCGGTCAACTTCGCCTCGGACAGGACGACGCCGACGTACGCGCAGTACGCACGGCTGCTCGCGGAGGCGGTGCCCGGGCTGTTCGACGGGCGGTACGGGCTGGTCACGGAGTTCGGGCGGTCCCTGCTGGCCAAGCACGGGACCGTGGTGGCGCGGGTGGAGTACACCAAGCGCGCGGGCGGCCGGGCCGTCGCCATCACGCACGCGGGCGTGCAGGTCGCGACCCGCACGGTGTACGCGCCGGCGTCCTGGCCACTGCGGATCGGGGCGTACGACGCGAAAGGGCACCCGAAGGAGGGGCCCGACGTGGTGCAGGACGTGGCGGGACCGGCGTGCTTCTCCGGTGACCTGCTGGCCGAGGCGCAGGCGCTTCCGCTCCTGGAGCAGGGCGACTACGCCGCGGCGCTGGACACCGGCGCCTACTACTTCGCGCACCACTACGCGTACAACTCCCTGGCCCGGCCGGGCGTGTACGGCTATGCGCCGGGCGAGGGCGGCGGGATCCGCTTCGCGGTGGTCCGGGAGCAGCAGACGCTCGAGGAGATCGTCGCGGAGTCGGGCGGAGCGCACGTGGGCACCCTCACGGAGCTCTGAGGACGCCGCGCGCCCCCAGCGGGCGCCCCTGCCCGTGCACCCCGTCCGCATATCCACACGTCAGAGCGCAGGCGTCACACCTGCCCCAACAGCCTCGTGAGCAGGCACAGCCGACCCACCTTAGCGGCCGGCGGCATTTTCCACTGGAAAATGCCGGATCACTCACTCCTCGTGCACACGTTGCGTAACGTCGGCGTCACTCATCCGTACCCGAGGCGGGAGGGGAGCCACGGTGCCCGGAATCGACGAGTGCCTGCTGGAGGCCATGAGACTGCCCGGTGCCCGGGGTGCCGCGGTGGTCGACTGGATCAGCGGGCTCGCCCTGGGCACGGTCGGGGACTCACCCGGCGGTGACCACGAGACGACGGCGGCGGAGGCCGCCGAACTGGCCCGGCTGGCCGCCGAACACCGCGCGTTCGCCCCGGAGGACGCCGACTGGGCCGACGAGGCGTGCCCGGTCGAGGATCTGATCATCGCCAACCGGGACAGCTACCACCTGCTGAGATTCGTCCCGACCAGCTTCGACAGCAGCGTCTTCCTGCATCTGTGGCTGGCTCGCGCGGAGGGCAATCTCGCCCTCGCCCGCATCCGGCTCGGCGAGATGGCAGGGCGGCTGGTGCTGGGATGACGACGGTCAGGATGCCTTCCCCCCCGCCGTTGCCCGTGCGGCAGCAGACGCAGATACCGAGCGGCGGCCTGTCGCCCATGCTCAGCCGGCTCGCCGCCGAACGCGCCACCGGTGTGCTGATGCGCGAAGGCGGCATGCTCCATCTGTCCGACGGCCGGGTGGTGTACGCCGAGAGCCCCGCGACCCCGGGTCTCGACGCCCTGCTCATCGCGCGCGGCGCGCTCGATGAGGAGGGCTGGCGGGAGGCGGTCACCCAGGCGGGAGCACAGCGCCTGGTGGGCCGGTTCCTGGTGGACCGCGGCCGGATCGGCCAGGGCGCCCTGGAGCTGTGCCATCTGGGGGCGCTGTTCGACGCGGCGTACTTCGTCCTCGGCCCGAGCAGCGCACCCGCCCGCTTCCGCTACGGCGAGGGCCACTGGCTCGGCCCCGTCCGCCCGGTTCCGGTGGCCGCGCTGGAACGCGAGACACTGCGCCGCCGCGAGCTCCTGCACCGCATCTGGCCCGACCCGGCGACGGACGAGGCGCCCCTCGCCCGCACCGGCCTCCCCGCGGGCCCGGCGGTCACGCCCCGCCACGGGAAGGTGCTCGTCCGCATCGACGGAGTACGGACGGCGGCCGACATCTCACGAGAGCTGAGCCGCCCCGCGTTCCACACGTTGGTCGACGTCCGACGCCTGGCCGCGGCGGGCGTCGTCTCGCCCGCCGCCGGCGCGGTCGCGCAGGGCGTTGCACCCCCTGTGCCCGCGCCGTCCTTGCCGCCTTTCGTCGACCCCCACATCACGTTGCTGAAGAGGCTGAGGGATGCGCTGGAGGCCCTTTGACCGGATCGAACGGCAACGCCCCGCCGAGAGGAGACCCCTGATGGACGCGGAGCCCGAGGTCCTCGAGGAACTCCGCCGGCTCAGAGCCCGCATCCCCCAGCTGACCGGCGCCCTCGCCGCGAGCGTCGACGGACTCGTCCTCGCCCAGGACGCGCCGGGCGTCGAACCCGAAGGGATCGCCGCGCTGACCGCGGCCGCGCTGGGCGTCGCCATGCGGCTGTCCGACGCGACGAGCCAGGGCGACTTCCGTGAGCTGCTCGTCCGCGGCGTCCACGGCTATGTCGCCACCTACGCGGCCGGCCGCAGCGCCGTGCTCACGCTGCTGGCCCAGGACCGGGTCAACGTCGGCCGGCTGCACCTGGAGGGACGGCGCGCGAGCACCCGGATCGGCGAACTGGTCGACGAGGCCGCGCTCCCGACCGAGCCCGCGCCCTCCCGCGCCATCGGAACACCCACCAAGACCGCCGCCAGGTCCGCACCTACGCGGACCCGCACCACGCGCACCCCCGCGAGCCCTCGATCGGCCGCGAACGCGCGCGCCACCACGGAAAGTTGAGAGGACACACCACCACATGGCCAACACCGAAACCACGCTGAAAGAAGCGCTCGCCGCGATCGAGGGTGCGACCGGGGTAGCCCTGGTCGACTACACCAGCGGCATGGCGCTCGGCACACTCGGCGGCAGCAAGAGCTTCGACCTCACCGTCGCGGCCGCAGGCAACACCGACGTCGTCCGGGCCAAGCTGCGCACCATGGAGCACCTCGGACTGAAGGGGCAGATCGAGGACATCCTGATCACACTGAGCGACCAGTACCACCTGATCCGGCTGCTCACCGGCCGCGGCGGCAACGGTCTGTTCCTCTACCTCGTCCTCGACGCCAAGCGCGCCAATCTGGCGATGGCCCGCCACCAGCTGAAGAAGATCGAGGAGGACCTGGAGGTCTGACCGCGGTCGCCGCCCCGCGCGCTACACGAGCTCCGCGGTACGGCGGCGCGCCCCGCCCGGGGCCGCGTCGCCGGCCGCGACGCCGGTGCCGCGGTAGCCCTTGACCGGCTTGCCCGCGGGCGCGCCGCCACGGCGGCCGAGCCAGTCCACCCGTACCCAGAGCAGAGTGTCGTCGGCACGCTCGCGGCGGCCCAGCCAGGCTGCCTTCAGCCACAGCCCGGCGCCGGTTCCGGCGAGCAGCATGCCACCGGCGGCGGGTACCACGAAGGAGCTGCCTAGTGCGGCGGCGAAGGCGGCGAGCAGCCACCAGCGGTGTCCCAGCCGCCAGCCGCGGACGGTGACCGCCCGGTCCTGGAGCACGTCGTACTTGCCGGCGCGGGCGGCACCGCGGGCGAGGGCCATGTACCGCTTGCGGCGCCTGTACGCGGTGGCCGCGGTCGCGACGATGAACAGCGCGGCTCCGGCCATGACACCGATCCGGCGCCCCGTCACTCCCGGCACGAGCACGCCGACGCCGGCCGCGAACACCCCGAGCCAGCACAGCGGCGCGGCCCCGGCTCGCACGACGACGGCCACCCGGGCCAGTCCCTGTCCTCCATGTCCTCCGCGTCCCACGTTCCGGCCTCCCGTCTCACCTGGTGAAGTGGATCAGTTCGGGCAGGCTAACGACAGAAACTGAGACGAGTCTGAAAAAGTCCGCCGCTCGAGGGAGGTCGGGCATCGAGCGGGGGCTACTCCACGAACAGCCCCCGGGAAGCGGCCTGCACATCGAACTCCTCCAGGCGAGCCTGCGCGTCCGGCAGGTCGTCGCACATCGCCTCGAGCAGCACCCGGCCGAGCAGCATCGGTGCACAGGCCGTGTCGAAGGCGAGTCCCGTGCCGACCGCGGCGGGCAGCAGCAGGTCCGAGAACTTCGCCACCGGTGCGAACACCGAGTCGGCGACGGTGACCACCGTCAGACCCGCCTCCTTGCCGTAGGCGAGCGCGTCCACGACCTCGCGCGGGTGCCGCGGCAGCGCGAAGCACAGCAGCGCGCTCGCCCCCGCCCGCACGGCCGCGTCGACGCGGTCCTGGAGCATCGTGCCGCCCTCGTTGAGCAGCCGGACATCGGGGTGCACCTTCGCCGCGAAGTACGCGAAGCCGTACGCCTGGGAGGCCGCCGCCCGCAGTCCGAGGACGGGCAGCGGGCGCGAGGCGGCGAGGATCCGCCCCGCCTGCTCCACGGGCCGGGGGTCGGCCAGCACCTCCGCCAGGTGCTTCAGGTTCTCGATCTCCGCCTCGACGGCCTGCTGGTACTCGTTGTACGACCCCGGTCCCGGCGTCTGCTCGGCGGGGGCCACGTCGCGCAGGTGCCGGCGCAGCGCCGGGTAGCCGTCGAAACCGAGGGCGACCGCGAAGCGGGTGACGGACGGCTGGCTGACCCCGGCGAGTTCGGCCAGCTCCACGCTCGACAGGAACGGCACGTCGGCGGCCCGCCGCACCATGCTGTGCGCGATGCGCCGCTGGGTCGGCGTGAGCCGGTGCCCCTCGAAGAGCGCTTGCAGCCGTGCGGCCGGACTGTCGGTCACGCTCATGGCGTGCTCCCCCTCCAGATATCGGTGAACCGGTCGAGCAGGTGCGCCGCCGCCGTGACGTCGTCGGTGAGCGGCCGGTCGGCCAG
>NZ_JBSFJX010000311.1:0-7309 GCF_053598275.1 Streptomyces sp. NPDC001156
CTCCGCTGGACCGACACCGAGCCACCGATCCCGACCCAAGACGAAGATCAAACAGCCAGTTCCCATTTATGAGTGCACTGTGGTTGACACATCTCCACCCGCCAGCGGGCCTTCGCCAACCGCACCGGGCACCGCAGCAGGACATGGGCCGGCAGCGTGGACAGCCAGTACTTCGCCGGCTCCGGCTCTTTGGCGGGTCACTCGGCCGGCAGCCGGCACACCGGCAGGTCCTCCCCGGGGTGCGCCCGGCGGATCCGCACCCCGGCCGGGCGCACCCGCAGCGCGGATCCCGCACCACGGGCGCCTCGTCCGGTCGCGTCTTCCGACACACCTCCGACACACTCGGTGGCGCGGACGCCCATCGACACGCTCCTCCGCAGGTCAGAGGGCTGCGAGGGGCGATCTACGCATTCACTCCTGAGCCGTGTGCGCAGGTTCGAATCCTGCCGGGGACACCCTTTCTGAGGTGCCCAAAGACCCCGTCCCCAGCGAAGAGGCTGAGGCCGGGGTCTTCGTGTTTGTGCAGGCGTATGCCGCCTGAAGCGGCCGTATGTCGAGGTCCGTGGACGAGCTGTGGACGGGATCTTGGTCCATCGCCGCAGGTGAGAAACGGTCTCCACCGCCCCTGTGTCTCATGGGAAAGCCTCCAGACAGGAACCTGACGTGTCGGAGGCGTGCGCTTGGATGAGCGGGTGACCGTTCAAGACGTTGCTCGGCAGCTGCCCGACATAGCCATCGTCCGTGAGCATTGCCGTTCCATGGCCATCCTGGAGGCAGTCCTGAGCCCTGAGTGGGCGGACCGCTACCACTCCTTCAACGACCACTGGTCCGAGACGGAGTCGATGGCTTCGATGCGGAACGGGTCGGGCGACGAGTACTCGATCGTCTTCTCGACCGCCGGTGCCTACATCCGAGGGTTCGATCACGAATCACCGATGAGCCCCTATGCAGAGGACGGACCATGGCCCGGCGTGCTGGACGACGTTCCCGACGTCTTCCGGCCGTGCGTCGAGGAGCCCGCGTTCTCGGATGAGGAGGGGATGCCTCTCATCACCGCGTGTATGTGGCGAGAGACGGGGGACGACGGCTGGAAAACAGGGTCGATCGACTTCCCCGAGGAGGGAACGGTAGACCCGGACGGCGCCGGGTACCTCTTCCAACTGTTGGTGGACCGCTCGCCGGAAGCCTTCCAGCGGTGGGCCGAGGACTACTACGAGACTCCGGTCGACTTGGAGGCCGTTCGTCACGTCTATTCGTCCCGTCCGCTGACCGAAGGAGTGGTCAGCGCGTTGAACGCAGAGATCACCCTGGCCGACCTCGCGGAGGACATTGCGGAGATCGGCTATCCGTTGGGCTGAGTCATTCAGCAACGACGAGGCCCCTGGACGCGGGGCGGTTGCCAGGGGCCTCGAAAGCGGGCAGGGGGTGTCACTCGTACTCGCGAAGCAGATCCTCGATGCGCCGGTTGGCAATGTCCTGCCGTCCGTCGAGGCACTTCGCGTAGCGGGTCGTCGGGGCGTGACGCATCGTCCGCGGGTCCCCGGACCGGGTAGTCACTGTCGGATGTCGCCTGCGCGTCAGGCGCGCACCACAGGCGCGTCCCAGTCGATCCGGTATCGGTGCGTCCAACCGAACATCTTCTCCGGCGTCAGGAACGTCCGCGTCGCCAGCGGCAGGCAGGCACCGGAGGCGAGCATGTAGAGACCCCCCTGCCGATGAGTGAGATCCGAGACCAGTCGGTGCCCCCTCCACCGTCAGTTCCGGCGACATTCCGATGCAGGTGGACCATGACTGCACCAGGACGCCCGTCACCTCGCGCGACGTAGCACCCCACAACTGCCGAACCGCGCTGACAGTGATCACGCCATGAGTCGGAACCTGGCTGGGAAGCTGCACAGCAGCGAGGGACTGGTGGCGCAGTGTCACCATTTCGATGTCCTTGTCCGCTCGCTCATCGGCAGCAGGCGTATCAAGGCGAACACACTCGGCATCGCGCGGTAGGGCAGTCGCAGCAGCCCGACCCATCAGACACAACCGTGCAGCAGTGAAAGGCCGTTCGCGGGAAACCTGCACGTCACATGCGAGGGAGTTTTCGGCACCTGCAGGTCCTTCCGAACGTCCCGTATGTCGCCGCTGACAGCCTGGCAGCGGAGCGCAGGGACCGTGTCATCGTTGGGACGTGTCGCAGTTGCGACACGTGAGGCCAGTGACATGTCCGGCTTCATCAGCGGATTCTTTCGGGCGGGTTGTGACTGCCGGCTGAACGAAAGGTGCTTCGCTGATGGCCTGGATCCGCCTGAAGACGGCACTATCGACAGGATTGCTGCCGGTTGCCGGAGGCTTGCCGGCTGCAGTCGCGGCGCGGACGGCATCTACCGGAAGCGCCGCTCATCTTGCCGCCGTGCCGGAGGCTCGCTTTGCCGCGGGTGCTCTCCGAAGTGAGATCGGGGACTGGCGCTATGGGGTCTGACGCTTCGTTGCCGCTCTGCGGCAGCAGCGCGGCTTCGTTTCCAGCCGGGTTTTCCTCGGCGGCCATACCAGCCCTACCCATGCCCGCGCCGGTGTACTGAGGCACGGCAAATCGCCTGCTTCCTTACCTGCCCGTGCGGCCCCTGGTGGCGTTGTGCAACCCGACGATGTGCCACGTCAGACGCAGCGATTGCTGTTCCAGCGAAGGGATCATCCTTGCCATCCATACCTGCCCGTAGACGGGCGTTGACGGCTGTCGGCGTTGCGCTGGCCGTATTGGCCGCGCAGCCGATGGTCTCCGCCTTGGCCGCGCCCAGGGCCGACACCTCGGACCGGCCCTTGACCGGCATCGCCCTACATCAGCCGACCTCACGTACCGTCACCCTGGTGACGGGTGACAAGGTCACGGTGAACACTGCTGCCGACGGCAGGGTCACCCGTTCCGTGCAGGGCGCGAACGGTGCACTCACCGGCTTCGTGACCTACAAGGTCGGCAAAGACACCTACGTGTACCCGGACACCGCCCTTCCGTACATCGCTGCCGGGAAGCTGGACCGCGAGCTCTTCAACGTCACCCAACTGCTGGCGGACGGCTACGACGACCAGCACAGCAGCAGCCTGCCCCTGATCGTCACGTACACCGATGCCGCCGCCCGTGCGCGCACGCAGGCCGTGCCTTCCGGCGCCACGAAGGCCTTCGCCCTGAGCAGCATTCAGGGCGCGGCGCTGTCAGAGTCGCGGTCGAAGGCCGACGACTTCTGGACCGCCCTCACCGGCGGGACCGCGCCGGCAACCGGTCGCAGCGCCGGAACCAAGCCCCAGTTGCGGGGCGGGATCGCGAAGGTCTGGTTGGACGGGAAGGTCAAAGCCGACCTGGCCGACACCACCGCGCAGATCGGCGCTCCCCAGGTGTGGGCGAGCGGCGACACCGGCCAGGGTGTGGACGTGGCCGTGCTGGACACCGGCATCGACACCCAGCACCCCGACCTGGTCGGTCAGGTGAGTGCGACCGCGAGTTTCGTGCCCGACCAGGACATCGAGGACCACCTCGGTCACGGTACGCACGTCGCCTCGACCATCGCCGGCACGGGCGCCGCTTCGGACGGCAAGGAGAAGGGCGTCGCCCCGGGCGCGCGCCTGCACATCGGCAAGGTTCTGAGCAACGAGGGCAGCGGCCAGGAGTCCTGGATCATCGCGGGCATGCAGTGGGCCGCCCGCGACCAGCACGCCAAGATCATCAGCATGAGCCTCGGCGGCGGGCCCAGCGACGGCCATGACCCGATGAGCGAGGCCGTCGACGAGCTCAGCGCCGAGACCGGTGCGCTGTTCACCATCGCGGCCGGCAACGCCGGCGAGCACACTGTCTCGACGCCCAGTGTCGCCGACGCCGCGCTGTCCGTCGGCGCCGTGGACGGCTCGGACCAGCTCGCCTACTTCTCCAGCACTGGTCCGCGGCAGGGCGATGCCGGCCTGAAGCCGGAACTGACCGCACCCGGCGTCGACGTGCTGGCGGCGCGCTCGCAGTACGCCGAGGACGGCGAGGGCTACTACCAGACGTTGAGCGGCACCTCGATGGCCACCCCGCATGTCGCCGGTGCCGCCGCGCTGCTCGCCGAGGCCCACCCGGACTGGACCGGGCAGCAGCTCAAGGACGCCCTGGTCAGCACCACCAAGGCGACGCCCCAGTACACGCCGTACCAGGGCGGCAGCGGCCGTCTGGATGTCGCCGCCGCCGTCAAGGGCACGGTGTTCGCCACCGGCAGCGTCTTCGGGGGCTACCGCGACGGCAAGGAGCCGGCCGGGGAGAAGTCCGAGAAGGAGGTGACGTACACCAACACCGGGGACGCTCCGGTCACCCTCGACCTGGCGCTGCAGGCGCCCGGTGCGGCCGCCGGTGCGTTCTCGCTGTCGGCATCTCAGGTCACCGTCCCCGCGCACGGCAGTAGCAAGGTCACCCTCACCACCAGCTTCGACCTGGTGAAGGAAGACACCACGACCTCGGGGCAGATCCTCGCCACCGACGCGTCCGGTAGCCTGCTGGCCCACACCATCATCGGCGCCTACAAGCAGTCCCCGCGCTACACCGTCACCGTGGGCGGCAAGGACCGCAGCGGCCGCCCGATGGGCGGCGAGGTGTACGTGTTCAGCGACAAGGTCTTCCTGCCGCTGCAACTGGACGATTCGGGAACCGGCACGGTCAACCTGCCTGCGGGCAAGTACTTCGTGAGCCTGGAGAGCGATGTCCAGGGCACTCACGGGCCGCACTCCCTGGGTAAGGCCATCCTGACCGCTCCCGAGGTCGTCGTCGACCAGGACACCACGGTGAACCTGGACGCTTCCAAGGCCAAGCAGGTCTCCGTCGTGACCCCGCAGGAGACCACTGTCGCCGAGACCCGCATCAACCTCTACCGCGGGTTCGACGGCGGAAGCTCGCTCACCATGGGCCGGTGGCCTGACGCCACCATGTACGACAGCGTCTGGATGCTGCCGACCAAGCCGGTCACCACGGGCGACTTCGAGTTCGGTGGCAACTGGCGCCTGACGGAGCCGGCCCTGAAAGTCGCGTCCCGCACGCGCGACTTTGACGACCTGATCGTCCAGCGCGGACACATTCCGCTCAAGGAGGGCACGCGCGAGTACGAGGCCGTCTATGCCGGAGAGGGCGGCGCCGCCGACTACGTGGGGCTCGACGCCAGGGGCAAGGTCGTCGTGGTCCGGCGCAGCGACGCCGTCGATCAGGCCGAGCAGGCCGAGACGGCAGCCAAGGCCGGTGCGAGTGCGCTGCTCGTCGTCAACGACGGCTACGGACGTCTGGACCCGTGGAACGACAACCCCTGGTCCGCCACCGACGACAACCCGGCTCCCCTGACCGTGGCCACGCTGACCGCGGACGAGGGCGACGAGTTGATCGCCCAGATCAAGCAGGGCCGGAAGACGGCGCTTGAGGTCACCTCCCACCCGACCACGGACTACCTCTACGACATCTCCCGCGACGCGACTGGCATCCCGGCGGACCTGACCTACCGGCCGCAGCGCCGTGATCTTGCGCGGGTCGATGTGTCCTTCCGCAACAACCGGCCCGCCAAGGGGATGGAGTTCCGTTCCGCCGTCTGGCTCGGCGACTACGGATACAACATGTTGCCCACCCCCACCCAGGCCGAGCGCACCGACTGGGTGTCCAGCGACACGGAGTGGGCCCAGAGCGCCTCGGTCAACCAGCAGCTTCAGATCAGCAGTGACTCCCTGACGCGGTACCCGGCCGGCACGACCTCCCATATGGAGTACTTCGGGCCGATCCAGCGTCCTCGGATGAACGGCTACTACCGACCGGTGCGCCAGGGCAACGCGGTGTACGTGGAGGTCCCGGGCTGGGGCGACTCGGTTCCCGGACACGTCGGCACGACCTTCAACAATGCCGATGTCGAGAACAAGGTGAAGATGTACCAGGGCGACACCCTGCTCAGGGCATCCGACACCGACACCCTGGGCAGCTACCGGTTCCCCCTCATCCTGGCCCCCGAGAAGACGCGGTACCGCCTGGTGTCGGACAACTCCCGGGGCACGTGGGCCAACGACTACTCGACCACCACCCGGACCGAGTGGGGCTTCGACTCCCAGCAGGGCGCCGCCGGCGTCTTCGAAACGTTGCCGCTGATCCAACTCGACTACGCGGTCGAGGGCATGGACGCCTCCGGCAAGGCACACCGCCGGACCGGCATCACCGTCACTCCCTCGCACCTCCCGGGCGCTCCCGGCTCCGACACCATCAAAACGGTGAGCCTGGACGTCTCCTACGACGACGGTGCCACCTGGCAGCACGCGACCCTGACCCGCACCGCCAAGGGCTGGAGCACTCAGCTGAACGCCCCCGCCCACGCGCGGTTCGTGACGCTGCGCACCAGCGCAGGCGACACCGAGGGCAACACCATCACGCAAAGCATCACCCGGGCCTTCGGCCTGAAGTAAGTACCTCTCGGATCAGCCTTGGTTGACCTGCAGGGGGCGGGGCCGCAGCCGGCGGCCCCGCCCCCTGCAGTCGTCGACGGCGGTGTACTGGTAGGAGCGCTTCTTCCGGCCGCTCTGGCCGAGCGCGGCCGGCCACGGCGCCGACCCGACGTCGTGCTCGCCGACCACGGTTACGATCACGACAGGTACCGCCGCCTCAACGACTCCGTGCGCAGCCGGGAGACCGGACAAAGTCAACGGTCTGCGCTGTTGTTGGCGGAAGCGGATGGTAGCTGCTGGGGAGGGCGAAGCCCTCGGAGTAACGTCAGACCTCATACGCCATTTCCTGCGTGATGCAGAACCAAGGGCCCCGACTCCCTGAGGGGCGCTTCGGGGCGGCCGGCGCCGCACTCGACGGCCGGCGCTACGCGGTCGGCGGATGCACCAACACCGATTGCTCCAACACCGTGTACGTCTTCGACCCGCGCTCCGGCGCGTGGTCCAGGCCGCGGACTACCCCCAGACGATCAGCTGGGCCTCGTGCGGCGCGATCAACGGCAAGCTTGTACTGCGCGGGCGACAACCACGACTACGTCGAGACCGGCGTCGGATACGGCTACGACCCGGCGTCCAACAGCTGGCAGTCCTGCCGGAGACCCCCTGTATGAGGTGCCCGAAGACCCCGCCACCAGCGGAAACGCTGAGGTCCGGGTCTTCGTGTTTGTGCAGGCGTATGCGGCCCCGAGCGGCCCCATGACGAGGTCTGTGGACTACTCGTGGACAGGATCTTGGGGCATCTGCCCACCCATGAGGGCCGGGGCTGTCAAGCGTAGAAATGGTCCCGACCCTCGGCTTTTGTTCTTCGCCGAGGCGCTTTCGTTTGTGGGTGGTCTCC
>NZ_JBSFJX010000312.1:0-7302 GCF_053598275.1 Streptomyces sp. NPDC001156
GAGTGCGGCGCGTGCACGCCGAGCTGCGAGGCTTCGGACACACCGTGAACCGCAAGCGCGTCGAGCGCCTCATGCGCAAGCACGGCCTTCAGGGCTTGCATCTGCGGCGCCGCAAGCGCACCACGGTCCCGGACCGGCTCGCACCACCCGCCCCCGATCTCGTTCAACGCGACTTCCATGCTGGGAAGTTGAACGAGAAGTGGTGCGGTGACATCACGTATGTGCAGGTCGGCGGCGCGTGGCTGTATCTCGCGTGCGTCCTGGACATCTGCTCACGTCGGGTGCTCGGCTGGTCAATGGCTACCCCTATGCGCACTGAACTGGTCACCGACGCCCTCAAGATGGCCGTAGCCACCCGCGGTGGCAGCGTGGATGGGGTCATCTTTCATGCGGACCGCGGCTCGCAGTACACCGCTGCCGCGTTCGCGCAGGTCTGCGACGGCTTCAGGATCCGCAGGAGCATGGGCCGGGTCGGCTCGAGTTACGACAATGCCCTCGCCGAGAGTTTCTGGCAGGGACTCAAGAGGGAGACGATGCACCAGAGGCTGTTCTCGACGGTGCGGCAGGCGAGGTTGGAGATTTTCCAGTGGCTGACGTACTACAACGTCCGCAGGCGTCACAGCGCCCTCAACTACCTCTCGCCTGTGGAGTTCGAACAGCAGCATCTGCGAGCAGATAAGCTATCGATCGCGGCATGAGCCCCTGTGTCCACACTCCGGGGGACGCCTCAGTTCGTGCTCGTCACCACTGGAAGCGCCACCCAGACCGGGTTGGTCGCCTTCTGCGAGATGGCTCCGTACGTGGTGGTCAAGGCCTTCACCGGCCCCCTGGTGGACCGGATCGGCCCACGGGCCGTTTCCTGGACCACGGATCTGGCCAGCGCAATCGCCGCCGCCGCGGTGCCCCTGTGCCACGCCTTGCACCTATTGTCCTTTCCGCTCCTGCTGGCCTTGGTCGCGGTGATCGGTGCAGTCCGCGGACCCGGCGATCTGGCCAAGGGGGTCATGGTCCCGGAAGCGGCCGATCGCAGTGGGGTACTGCTGGAGCGGGCCACCGGTCTGACCGGCGTGACCGAACGGCTCGCGTCCACCATCGGCCCGGCGGCCGGCGGCGCACTGGTGGGGCTGGTCGGCCCCTTGACGGGGCTTGTCATGAATGCAGGCTGCCTTGCTCTCGGATCGGTGATCATCGGACTGGCACTGCCTCGCGGCATGGGGCACGCAGCCGAGGAAGCCTCATCGCAGGCCGGGGAGACGGAACCGGGCTACTGGCGGCGATTCGGCGAGGGCTTCACCTTCCTGCGGGGCGAGCCGTTGTTGCTCACCGTCATCGTCATGGTGGGGATCACCAACCTGCTGGACGCATCGTTCGGCACGGTGCTCATGCCCGTCTGGGCCAGAGAGTCCGGCAACGGGCCGACCGCGATCGGAGTGATGGGCAGTGTGATGGGGGCCGCGGCCGTTGCCGGGAGCCTCCTCGCTGCGGTGGCGGCGCACCGACTGCCGCGCAGAGTGGTGTTCTTCGCCGGATTCCTGTTGGCCGGGGCACCGAGATTCCTGATCCTCGCCTCCGATGCCCCGTTGGGGGCGGTACTGGGCGTCTTCGCGGTCAGTGGGTTCGGTGCGGGCTTCCTCAACCCGGTGCTGGGAGCCATCCTCTTCGAACGGGTGCCGCGCCGGATGCTGGGCCGCGTCAACGCGCTCGGTGACTCACTGGCCTGGGCCGGTATTCCTCTGGGTGGACTCATCGCTGGGGCGGCGGTGGCCTCTGCCGGACTTATGCCGGTGCTGCTCGCATGCGGGGCCGCATACTTCCTCACCACGAACCTGACTGGACTGCGGCCGGAATGGCGCGCGATGGACCGTACGGGTGGGCGAGGAGTCCTGAAGCGGCAACCTGAGGAAGACACTTCACGACACAACGCGAGCGTCACGACGTGATGTTGAGGGGAGGGAGAAGAGGGATTGCTCGCCCCCTCCCTCCCGCTCCTTCAGACATCGCCTGCGCTGTCGTCGGCCGCCTTCGCGGCGCCCAGCGGACGCAGACGCGACTAACCCGTCACAGCTGACACGCCTGGCCTCAGGCATGCGATGTCCGTTTCCCGCCAGCACCCGAGGGCGGCCACCGCACAGTGGAAGCGTGACCAGCAGCAACAGCATGTATGTGGCGGTGCGCAGCCGCGATGCCCGTACAGACAGCGAGTCCAACAGCGCGGCAGACAGTCCCGGGCCGACCAGTACGGGTAACGGGCCAGGAGCTGCTGGAAACCACCGACGACACCGTCGACACCATTGCTGCGGCCACCGGCTTCGGCACCGCCACAACGCTGCGCCGGCACTTCAACCGCACGGTCGGCGTGCCTCCCGACAGCTACCGCCGCACCTTCCGCTCGCGACCTCAACCCGGCCTGAACGACAGCCGACAACACCACCAACTCCCCTGAGCCATGGGAAGGAGCCCTTCGGCTCACCGGCGGTCAATTGCCAGTCCGGGCCTCTACTGAGACGCCCGGCGCCTGGCCTTCACTGCGAAAACCAGTGCTGATACTCCGCACACATGAAGCGCCGCAGTCTGCTCATGCGGGGCGAACACGGGGCTCCCAGAGCCTCGTTGAACCCACGAACGTGCTCAGCGCGGCGGTCCTACCAGCCCCATCTCATAGGCGGTGATCACGAGCTGAACCCGGTCCCGGGCGCCCAGTTTGGTGAACAGGCGTGACACGTGCGACTTGGCGGTGGCCACCGAGATGAAGAGATCCTCCGCGATCTCGCTGTTCGACCGGCCGCGTCCGACCAAGGTCAGCACTTCCCGCTCCCGCTCAGTGAGGCCCTCGACCGGCCGTGGAGAGCGCTCTGGGGGATCGGCAGGGCGCCTGACGAAATCCGCGATCAGACGGCGCGTCACACTTGGCGCGATGAGCGCGTCGCCGGCAGCGACCACGCGGATCGCCGCGAGGATGTCGTCCAGTGCCATGTCCTTCACCACGAAGCCGCTCGCGCCGGACCGGAGCGCGCCGTAGACGTGGTCGTCCTCGTCGAAGGTGGTCAGCATGAGGACACGGGTCTTTGCCGGGCCGGCGGTGATCCGGCGCGTGGCCTCGATCCCGTCCATGCCGGGCATCCTGATGTCCATCACCGCGACGTCGGGGCTCATGTCGCTGACCAGTTGGACGGCCTCGGCGCCCGTGGCGGCCTCTCCGACGACCTCGAGGTCGGGGCAGTCGGCCATGAGCACCCGCAGACCGGAGCGCACCAATGGCTGGTCGTCGGCGAGGATGATGCGGACTGTCATCGGGCCTCCGCCGGAACTCCGACGGGTTGGGGCAGCGGCAGCGTCGCCGCCACCCGGAAGCCGCCCTCGGGACGTGGTCCGGCGACGAGTTGGCCGTGCAACAGGCCCACACGCTCCCGCATGCCCACGAGACCGAAGCCATGAGCCAAGCCGTTCTTGGCGCCGCGCCCGTCATCGACGACCTCCACGGACAGCTCCTCGTCCCCGTAGTCGATGGCCACCCGGCAATGCCCCGCGCTCGCGTGACGGACCACGTTGGTGAGCGCCTCCTGCACGATACGGTAGGCGGACAGGTCGATGTCGGCCGGCAACGGCCGCTGCTCCCCGCTGAGGCGCACGTCGACGCGTACCCCCGCATCCGCGGTCGCCGCCGTGAGCCGCTCGATGTCCGCCAGTCCCGGCGAGGGCGCGAGAGCCTGCGCCGATGCCGCTGACTCCGGGTCGGCCTGACGTAGAGCCACCAGGGTGCGGCGAAGGCCCGACAAGGTCTCTCTGCTGGTGGCCTCGATGGCTCGCAGGGCTTCGCGGGCCTCCGCAGGCTGTGTCTGGATGACCCGGCTGCCCACCCCGGCTTGGATGGCAATAATGCCGATGCTGTGGGCGATCATGTCGTGCAACTCCCTTGCGATCCGCAGCCGTTCGGCGGTCACGGCCTCCGCAACCTCCTGCGCGCGCAGAGCCACCGCGTGGTCGCGACGTTCGCGGCTGAGCAGGCCGACCATGCACGATGCGGCCATCGCGAGGAGGGCGATCACGCCGTTCACCGTCAGGTTGTCCCCGTGCGCGAAACCGCCGATCAGCAGGAGTTGCACGGTGAAGCACACGGCGACGGCGACGATCGAGGCTCGCCGCGTGCGGGTGGCGACGATGAAGCCCAGGACAAGGTCCACTGCCAGAAACGACAGGAACTCGCCCTGATACGAAACCGCCAGGCTCGTATGCACGTGGCGGGGTGGAAACACCGCCACCACGGCGGTGGCGCCGAAGAGCGTCATACCCAGAGCCAGCAGCGGCATCCGTCGCAGCACACCGACGAGCAGACTCGCAGCCAGCAGCGACCCCACCGCATGCACCGTGCCCGAAGCCCGCGGCGCGCCCCCAAGCAGCAGAAGCAGGAGGAAGAGGTACAAGAAACCCCCGACCCAGGCCATGACTTTCGTCCTGGTCACCGTCGGTGTGCCTTTTCCAGAGGAGGATTGCGATGCGGAACGCCGGCAGGCGACGGAGAGGTCATTGAGTCGTCCATGGCGTGAGACTAACCAGTCGCTACCTGCACGGCATCGGCCCCGGGACGTACGCCCGCGGGCTAATCCCGCGGCGCGATTGCCGTCCACTGCCCCATGCCCCGTCGGGGACTTCCCGACAGAGTTGACCGTGTGATCGAAGCCAACGAACTCACCAAGCGCTACGGCAGCAAGACCGCCGTCGATCAGCTGTCCTTCACGGTGCGGCCAGGTCAAGTCACTGGATTCCTAGGCCCCAACGGAGCCGGTAAGACGACCACTCTGCGGATGATCCTGGGCCTGGACGCGCCTACGTCCGGTGCCGCCACCGTCAGCGGCGTGCCCTTCGGCACCCACCCCCGTGGACTGCGGCACGTCGGCGCTCTCCTGGATGCCACCCAGGTCCACGGCGGCCGCAGCGCCACCGCTCACCTGTCAGCCCTGGCGCGCAGCAACGGCATCCCGCTGCGCCGGGTCGACGAGGTCCTTCAGGAGGTAGGGCTCGCCGAGGTGGCGAGCCGCCGCATCGGCGGGTTCTCGCTCGGCATGAAGCAGCGGCTCGGTATCGCCACCGCGCTGCTCGGCGATCCGCCCGTGCTGATGTTCGACGAGCCGATCAACGGAATGGATCCGGAGGGCGTTTTCTGGGTGCGCCGCCTGTTCCGGCGGCTGGCCGCCGAGGGGCGCACCGTCTTCCTCTCCAGCCATCTGATGTCGGAGATGGAGAACACCGCCGACCAACTCGTCGTCATCGGCCGTGGCCGGCTCATCGCGGCTGAGTCTGTAGGGGACTTCGCGGCCCGTAGCGGTTGCCGCAGTGTCGTGGTCGGCAGCCCGCAGGCTGCCGCACTGGCAGCGGTGCTGACCGCCGCAGGCGCAGCGGTCGAGCCACAAGCCTCGACCGGCACCGCGAAGCTCGCCGTGACCGGGCTGCCCGCGGAGCGGATCGGCGCGCTTGCTTTCGAGAACCAGATCGTGCTGAACGAGCTGACCACCCGTACCGCCTCACTGGAGGAAGCGTTCATGCAACTCACCGCCGACAGCATTGAATACCTGGCAGGACACCCTCGATGACTACGACCACCTCCCTACCCTCGACCACCTCGCACGCGCCCCTCACCGAGCCGCCGATCCGCTTCCGCGACGTCCTGGCCGCCGAGTGGATCAAGATGAGGTCCCTGCGCTCCACTCCGTGGACGATCGCACTCACCAGCCTGTTCGTCATCGGGTCCGCAGCCGTGGCAGCATCGGCGGACTACAAGAACTTCGGGGGCCCCGGCGCGAGCACGCGGCAGCCTCCCGGCTTCCTGCCCTTCGACGCCTATCCGCCTGCCGGCTACATGACGCTGATCCTCATCGCAGGCAGCCTCGGCGCCATCACCATCACCAGCGAATACAGCAGCGGCCTGATCCGCACCACCACCGTGGCCGTACCTGCTCGCGGTTCAGTGATGTTGGCCAAAGCGGTCGTCACCGCCGGCGTGTGGGCCGCAGCCGGCACGGTCATCGCCACCGGCTCCTTCCTGGTCTCCCAGGCCATCCTGAACGGGCGGCACATAGGCGTCCCCATCACCCACCCCGGAGTGTTCCGGGCTTTCGCGGCATCCGCGCTGCTGGCCCCCGTCTGCGCACTGGTCGGCCTGGGCCTCGGCGTCCTGATCCGCCACAGTGCCGCGACCATGGTCACCAGCGTCTTCACATTGGTGATGCTGCCCACCATCTTCTCCCAGGACAAGCACTGGTCCGCCGACGTCAACCATGCGATGGTCGCCAGCGCCTGGAAGCGCCTGGTCCAGAACTGGCCGCCGGATCCCCATTCGCTCGGCTACACCGCCACTGTCGCCGGCTGTTGGATCGTGTACGCGCTATGGCCGCTCGTCGCGGTCCTGCTCGCGGTGGTCGTCGTGCGGCGCCGCGACGTGTGAACCGTACTGGGCATCTCCGGGCGGACCGCCGTCTCAGGGGGTGGCTGGTTGGGCACGACGGCGTGGACAAGGACAGTTGCGGAGAAAGGCAGGCGGCGCAGCGCCAGGCTGGACAGGCTGCCGAGGCCAGGACGCGATGCCGAGGGCAACCTGGCGGCGGCCCTGGGCGGGCCGCACCGGTGAAGAAGCGCTGTTCTGGCTGTGCCTCTACGGCCCCGGGGCGGCGCCGGCCTCTCGCCTCCACCGGCGGCCGAGCTCGATTCTCCCGGGGATCAGCCGTCACGTGATCAACAGCTCTTTGTCGGAGCCGGGGAGGCGCAGCCTTTGTCGGCACGAGGCGATGCTGCTCAGCGCCCAAGCCCTGATGGCGCTCCTGTCGCGCACCATGCCCCTCAGTTCCCGCGCGGTCTGCTGAGCACTCTCCATCCAAGGGGCGACGGGCTCCTCCTCGAGGACCGTGGCGAATCGCTCCTGCGCCACGGCAACGTCACCGACGAGCGCTGCCGCGACCCCGGCGTGCCACGGCTCCCAGAACCACCCGCGCCTCACCGGTTGGGCAGCCAAGTACCTCGCTACCGACTGGACATCCGGGAGTTGGCGTCGGAGCTTCTGCACCTGTGTCTCTGCCCGAAGTGCGAGATCTTGGGCGACCGACGCGAACTGCTCATCACTGCGGTAGTCCTCGGTACCACTCAGGCGCTCACTGAGGTGGAATGCGAAGTGATCAACGTCCTGCCACAGCCACATCGCTCCGACGTGCAGTCCACTGAGTGGTGTGCATCGTGAAGTAGCAGGTCGCGGGGCTGGTGTGCGTCGGCTCCGGGGTACTCATGCTGGTGACGGGCGGGTGACTTCGGTGGAGA
>NZ_JBSFJX010000313.1:0-7243 GCF_053598275.1 Streptomyces sp. NPDC001156
GACCGGGCCTCTCGCAGCCCTTCAGGGAAAAGGATCTCTGTGTGGCGCGCCTGGACGTCGTCCAGGCGCGCAGTGCTTGGATCGTCCGGATCATGGAGCCGGACGTGGGCGTCCAGGGCTGCGGAGGCCATGTCCCGGTCACCGACCAGCCCACACGAGGTGCAGGCGTGGATGCGGTCGGAGAGGGTTTTGGCGACACGCTCTCCACAGAAGCAGGTCGGGGACAACTTCGTGGCGAAGGTGGAAGCCCGCAGCACCCGACCGCCGGTCTTCTCGCATTCCCGGCCGAGGGCGGTGACGAGTCGGCCGGGTGTGGTGACTTGGAGGGCTTTGCCCCACACCCGCTGTACCAGGTGCGGATGTCGCAGTCCTCGACGACGAGGTTAGCGCAGTGTCCGGCAACGGTACGTTCGGCCATACGCCGGGCGCGTTGGTCGCCCTTGCGCAGTGGCCGAGGCGACTGGACGAGGTCGCGCCTGACAGCATCCCCGGTACAGTCGGGGGCGAGGTTGTCGAAGGCGTGCCCGAGGTGGATCGGGCGCTGCCTCCCCTCGACGTCACGGCGCAGCCTGTCGTGAAGGCGCGGCGAATACGAGTACGGCGTCGCGCTCACCTCCAGGACCACGTTGCCCTCGCCACTGCCGTGGGGCGTGCCGGCAGGGATGACGAAGAGCTGGTGGGGCTCAGCGGGGAAGGTCTGGACGTGGGACTCGATGTCGAAGGGCGTCTCGTGATGGTGCGCCTCGTGGGCAACGCAACGAAAGGCCTCGAGGTCTGCATCCCCGCACAGCCCGAGATAGACCTTGTTCTCCTCGCCGCCGACCATCACGTAGTAGGTCTCGTGCTGGGTGTACGGCCAGCCGAAGACCCGCGCATGTAGTCCGAACCAGGGTGGCAGTGTATGGACAAGTTGCCGCCGCCCACTGTGTCGAGGTAGTCGAACCGCACTGGGAAGGAAGTGCGTGAGACCTCGTGCACGCGGGCACCAAGTAGTCCACGCGGGGAGAGCGCAACCAGCATCTGGAGGGGCACCTCGACGGCCGCTTCCGCCTCACCGATCAGCACACCGCTCTCGGGTGCGATCAGCTCGTAGCCGAGAGCGGTATTCGGGGCATCCTGGTTGAGACCAAACTTCTCCTGGGCCCAGCGGCCGCCCCAGGACGTGGTGTTGAAGGTGGGCCGGGTACGGACCGGCTGGGCCGCCAGGTTCCGCAGGGTCCGGCGAAGCACTGATCCGGACAGTCCCGCGGGTGTAGCGAGGTCCTGACGGTCGATCCAGCAGTCGATGCGGTTGGCCAAGGAGTCACCCTGCCGGTCGAGCGATGGCCAGTCCATGTAGAACAGTCGCTTGGTCGTGGGAAGGCCGTCGTCCTCGCCTTGGCCGAGGTTGCGCGCGGTTCCAGCGGCGACCGCAGCCTCCGCGCACCGCTTGGGTGTGTCCATGTACCAGAGCACGTCGTGGGGGGCCAGGGCGGCGCCGGGCCACGAAAACGAGTGCCACTGCGTCGGACGTATGTTCCGGCACAGGCAGCTCGTCGAAGAGGTCGACAAGGGTGCCTTCGGCGAGCCGGTCGAAGTCCGGGTCGTCGGCGAGCTCGCTGGACCCTGTGCGCTCGAGGATCCGCGGCCAGGGGGCGAGGTGGGCCCGGAGATCGGTTGCCGAGGCGGCGGGCCCGCGCGCCTCCAGCGCCGAGTTCAGCAACTTGACGGCCGCAGACCAATCCAGGGCGGCAGGTCTGTCGATGGCGAGGGTGATCGGCCTATCGGGAAGCGTGGCGACCAGGGCGCTCCACCCCGGGGTGACTACTCCGCCAAGTGCTGAGTAACGAAGGTTTGGTTGGTAGGCCCGGGGTGATTGATGGGTGTTCGTGTTGCAGCAGCCGCCCGTACTCCGGTTCTGCCTTGAGGGTGACGATGCGTTCGTCCGGGTCATCCGTGACGATCAGGAAGACCTTGCCCGCCACCTTGTAGACGTCCAGCTTCTCAGTGAACGGACGCCCGTGGCTGACCCCGCCCAGCGCCAGTGCCGTGTCGCGAGCTCCGTCCTGGAACTTCTCGCCGCTGTTGGACATCACGAAGGTCAGGCGCGGCGGCCGTGGGGGTGTGGATCCACGGGCTGCTTGGACTTGGGAAGCCCGCCGACCACGAGACGGTAGGAGTCGATCACGAGCTCCTTCACTAGCTTCTCGTCGATGGTGCCCCCGCCTTCCATCGTGATCCAGTGCCTCTTGTTCATGTGATAGCCGGGGGTGATGTCCGCGTACTGCCCACGCAGGGCTGCGGCGTCGTCCGGATCAGCTTTCAGGATCACGACGGGGCGCCCCGGCATGTCGGTCATGAGCATGAAGACCTTGCCGTGCACCTTGTAGAGCTCCCAGTCGGGGTCGAAACGATGCTCCAGGTCGGTGCCGGGCAGTTCCACAGTGCAGTCGCCCGCGATCTTCTGCAGCTCCTGTCCGTCCAAGGTGATCAACTCCTCCATCGATCCGAGTGCCTGGTGTGTGTGGCAGTTCGGGCACGTGCGCCGGTCGGTGACCGATTGACCATGGCGTAGATCAGGCCCATGACCTGCCAGTCGGACTGTGGCCGTCCACTGCCTACGGGCGTACGCGGATGACTGTCTTCCCGCTGCGTCGCGTGGTCGGGTTGAGGGCGCCAATGGCATCATCGAGGCTCGCGACGTCACCGATGTTTGTCCGCAGCCGTCCGTCCCGCACCCGCTGCACGATCTCACCCAGTTCGGCGCGATCGGCCTCGACAACGAAGTCCACCGCCAGGCCGTCAGCGGGCCGCGCCTCAACCGGGCCGACGACGGACACCAGCGTTCCTCCGGCCTTGATCAGGGCAGCGGACCGCTTTTGAACGTCGCCACCGACGACATCGAAGACCAGATCGACGCCCCCGACGTCTTTCAGCGCGTCGTTCTCGAGGTCGACGAACTCATGAGCGCCGAAGTCGAGTGCCTTCTCGCGGTCGGCGGCGCGTCCGGTGCCGATGACGTAAGCGCCGGCCTCACGTGCGAGCTGGGTCACCATCGTCCCGACCGCCCCGGCCGCGCCATGGGCGAGGACGGTCTGGCCGGCCTGAAGGCGGCCGTGCTGGAACAGCCCCTGCCACGCGGTCAGCCCTGAGATCGGCAGGGACGCGCCTACCGTGAAGTCGACGTCGCCGGGCAGCGGTGCGAGGTTGCGTGCTTCGATCGCCACGTACTCCGCGAGGGTGCCGTCGCGGTGCCAGTCGGCGAGGCCGAACACCCGCTGCCCGACCGACAGCCCCGTCGTGCCGTAGCCGAGGGCGGTGACCACTCCGGCCAGCTCGTGGCCGGGGATCGACGGTGTCTTGTCACGGCCGGCGCGATCGGCCCAGGTCGATGGCCACTCCATCTCAGTCGGGACGAAGCCTGATGCGTGAATCTGAACGATGACATCGTTGATCGCTGCGAGCGGCTCAGGCCGCTCCGTCAGCGTCATCCCGGCCGTTCCCGCGGCCTGGTCGGTTACCACAATGGCTTTCATTGAGATCGTCCCCTTCCTCGTATGTGTTGTGGGTTTTAGTTTCCGGGTGGGTTTTTAGATGAAGGTGAAGAGCTGGTCGGCGTCGAAGCGCGAGATCGGGGTGGTGTACACCTTCGCGGGGTCGGGGTAGCCGAGGGCCAGCAGCACTGTTGTGCTGTGTCCGCTCTCGCGGATCTTGAAGGCCTTGTCGACACTGGTCGGGTCGAACCCCTCCAGCGGCGTCGCCTCGACGCCGAGCTCGGCGGCCGCCATCATGGTCAGGCCCACCGCCATGTAGGTCTGCTTCTCCATCCAGTGGTTCAGGTCCTTGTAGCCGTAGTTGCGCAGGTTGAGGAAGTCTCGGGTCATTGATTCCCACAGCTCCTGCTTTGCCGGGTCGGGGAACCGGCCGTCGGCCCTCTCCTTCGTGAACACCGCCTCGAGGTGGCTGCCAGGCAGATCTGCCCGGGTGGTGAGGATGATGGTGTGCGACGCGTTCAGGATCTTCTCGGCGTTGTCCTGGAATCGTTCGCCCAGGTTGTTGGCGAGCTGTTCTTTGCCTTCGGGCGTGGCGAGGACGTAGAAGTGGTTGGGCTGTACGTTCACCGATGACGGCGTGGAGCGCAGGAACCTCAGCAGCTGCTGAAGGGTTTCCTCCGGAATGGTCTTGCCGGGGTCGAAATACCTGGTGAGGTGCTTGTTCATGAGCTTGTCGAGATTCATGTCAATCCGCCTTCTTCTTGCGATGAGTGGGTGAGGAGCGGTGGTTCGTAGAGTTTGGACTAGTTCGTGCCGCGGGCAAGTAGTTCGCTGATGCGCTCGAAGCTGATTCCTGTCGTCGCGGCGGTGAGGTCACCCGCGACGAGAGCCTTGGTGGCCTGTTGGAGTGCCTCCATTGCGTGGGTGTAGAGCGCTGGACCCACGCTGATGCGCTTGACCCCGGCCTTCTGTAGTTCAGCGACGGTCAGCACCTTGTCCGCCGGCGAGATGAGGACGTTGACCGGTGTCGGCGCGACGGCGGTGACGATCGCGACGAGGGCGTCGAGGTCGGGTGGGTAAGGGGCGTAGAGCACATCCGCGCCGACCTCGGCGAAGGCCGTCAGACGCCGGATGGTGTCGTCGAGATCGGGCCGCCCCTGGATGAAGTTGTCGGTGCGACCGGTGACGACGATGCGCCCCTTGGCCGCGTCGACGGCACTACGCATGCGGTTGACAGCATCGTCGAAGTCGCGGATCGGTTGATCGGGATTGCCCGAGGTGTCTTCGACCCCGATACCGGCCAGGCCAGACGCCACGGCGGCCTCCACGGTCGCGGCGACGTCTTCAGGCGTGTCGCCGTAGCCGTCCTCGAAGTCTCCGTTGACGGGCAGCCCGGTGAGGCGGCCGAACAGCCGTGCATGTTCGAGGTGCTCGTCGCGGGTAACTTCGTGACGCCCGTCGGACCGGCCGAGCGTGGCGGCGAGCGCCGCCGACGATGTCGCGATCGCCTCGAAGCCGGCATCGGCCAGCATCAGCGCCGAGAGGCCATCCCATGCGTTCGGCATAACGAACCCGCCGTCACGGGTGTGCAACGCCATGAATCTCTCATAGAGTTCGGAGCCCGGCATACCGAACCTTTCCCGAGTGATCGTTGCGGGCGGTGGCGGATCGAGCGGCTGGGTACGCCGCCTCGACGAGGGCGCCGACGCTCATTCCGGTGTACCGACCGAGTTGACGGCGGGGATGTCGATGTCGGTCTGGTTGACGTTGTTGATGAAGTTGGTCAGCAGGATCTGCACCGTCACCGTGACGATTGCCAGGATCTGCGGGTCGGTGTACCCGGCACCTCGCACAGCCGCCAGGTCGGCGTCGCTCACCTGACCGCGGCTCTCCACCACCTGCTGGGCGAAACGAGCGACCGCGGCGCGCTTGGGATCGACCGAGCTCCCGGCCCGGGCCAAGTCGATGTCATCGCTCGACATGCCCCCGAGTTCGGACGATACGTACGTGTGCATCGCCAGGCAGTAATCGCAACCGCTGGCTTGCGACACGGCGAGCGCGATGGTGTGCCGCGTCTTCGCGTCCAGAACCCGGCTCAAGGTGCCCTGCAGTGTCATGACGACGTCAAGGACGGTCGGGTTCGACGCGAGAGTCGCGAACATGTTCGGGACGAAGCCGAACTGTGCGCCGACGTTGTCGAGGATGCCCTCCGCCCCGTCCGGGACGTCGTCTCGAGGGGGAACGTTCAGTCGTGACACAGCGAATCGGCCTCCGGTCGGGGTGTGAGTAGTCGTTGTCGAGCCCAAGTCGGGCTCGAAGTGCTTCAGAGCTCCGCCGCAGGCCTTACCTGCGCTGACCGCAACCTGGCCGGTGGCGTCGGTTGCGCCGGGCGCCTGGTGACCTGCATTGCGAGGGGTGACTCCGTCGGCGCCGAGTTCCGGATGTCTTCGCGCCGGGACACCGCACAGGAAGGACTATACAGACCAAAGTCTGCTACGCAACCCCTCCCCCAGGCGGGCCGAATCGGCCGCGCTGGATGCAAGCGGGTCAATGTCGCATCGGAGCAGTAAATCTGCAGTTCAGAGCTCTATAAAGGCTGTGCCGTGAGCCATTCTTGCGGTCGGAACGAGCCCGCTCAAGCCGCCTCGAGCCAGACCAGCTCGGGCCTGATCGATTCGCTTAAGTGGACTATTTAGTCCAAGCTTAGGTGAGGCCGGACTGAAACGAACGCAAGATGTCTCGGATCTGCCTGCGCCTTCACCTCGTGTCCGTCTACGAGAGCGTTTTCGCTGATATGCCCGCCCCAACACAGTCCATCGACGCCACGGTGTCGCGCCGCATCGGCAGCTACTCCGATGCGGTCGCGATCCCGACCAGCGCCACGCACGTCGCCCTGTCCGCTACCCCGGAAGTGCGGCCGGACCGAACCCGACCGGAAGATTTCGCCGAGGAGGCCCGGCAAGCCTCGGACAACGTGTGCGAGGCGCTGCGGTGCGCGGGCGCCGAACTGAGCGACATCGTTCGGGTCCGGTCCTGGCTCACAGACCCCGACGACATCGACGCCTGCCTGAAGGTTCGCAAGGACGTCATCTCTCACCGACCGGTCCATATGCTCGCAGTGGTGCCACAACTGCTCCGGCCCAGTCTCCGCCTGGAGATCGAGGTCACCGCGGTTGTGACGCACTCCGCGGCCAAGCAGCGCCAGTGAGTAACATGCCCGAGGGAGACACCGTGCCCGGAACCAGCGGTACACGCCGCACGCCACGCGGCCTGGAAACCCGTTCACGGATCGTTGATTCGGCAGCCAAGCTGTTCTATGTCAAGGGCGTCAACACCACCACCCTCGACGACGTCCGGCTGGCCAGCGGCACCAGTAAGTCCCAGTTGTACAACCACTTCGAGGACAAACTCGCGCTGATCCACGCCGTGATCGACGTGCAGTCGAAGTTCGTCCTCGCCCGCGAGGAACAGCGCCTGCGCGGCGTGAAGACCCTCACCGGTCTGCGCCGCTGGCGTGACGCCCTGGTACAGGCCAACTCACTGCAGGACGGCTCGTACGGGTGCGCGCTGGGCGCGATGTCGATTGAGCTGTCCGACAACGATGAGCAGTCCCGCCAAGCGCTCAACGCATCAATCGATGCCTGGCGGCGGATGCTCGTCGAAACGCTGACCCGGCTCCGCGTCCAGGCGGATCCCGACAACCCGCTCGCGATCTTCATCATGGGCCTCCGACCACAGGCCATCGCATCGCTGCTGCTGGAGACGGCCGG
>NZ_JBSFJX010000314.1:0-7231 GCF_053598275.1 Streptomyces sp. NPDC001156
GAAGAGCCGGAGGAGGAGTACGAGGACGAGGAGGAAGAGGAAGAGCCGGAGGACGAGTACGAGGACGAGGGCGGCTACGGGGAGGAGGAAGGCGAAGAGGAGTACGAGGAAGAGGAGGAAGACCGCGGGGCCGAGCGGGCGCCCGCCGAGAGCCGGCGATGACGCATCCAGCAGGTTCCCGGCCCGCGGCTAGCGGGTTGGGGAGCGATTGAAGTCAAGACATGCTGGCCTGGGCTTTTTGACTGATGGATGGTCAGCATGCAGTCTGCCCGGTGAGCAGCAGTTCGGTATTGGCCTTACGGCGAGTGACCCGGAGGGCGCATCGGTCGGAGACCAGCCCGGCAACCGCCAGGTGGGTTTCGGCATAGGTCTCTCGACAGCCGGTGTAACCGCTGGAGGGGCCGCAACCGCTTGCACGTCGGACCTCTCCTCCGCTTCCGGGGCGACGTTCCGCGCGCCGGGGACCTACGCGGAACCAGCGCAAGCGGGGCCTCAGCTTGGGGATCTGGATCAGCTCGCCGATCTGGGTGCCGCCGCCGAGGCCGCGTTGAAACAGGCCCGTCGCCATCTGGAGGCGCGCATCCACCAGGCCGAAGACGCCCACTACAGCGACCCCGACGCCCGTCCTGCCGAGGCCTACCGCGAGGTACGCCGGACACTCATCGCCATAGAAGCGACCGAGCTCCAGCGTCTCTACAAAGCGAACAAGATCAGCGACGCCACCCGGCGCCGGATCCAGCGCGAACTCGACCTCGAGGAAGCCAGCCTCCGCGACCTCGGCTGACTGTCTGATAACCCTCGGGTCGAAGCCTTCCGCCCTAGCAAGTCGCCGACCTGCACTGTGGCCTACTGCGAACCAGATGGACGGCTTCGGCCTCGACGGAAGGCCGTACGCACGTGGGCTCGGGTCAACGGCCACCGCATCGTCAAGCTCCTCAGATGCCGGCGATGCCCGTGAGGTCGGCCGCCGCTCCGTACGGGGGCTGGTGCCCAGGGCCCCGTCGGCATCGGGATGCTCCATGAACGCCTTGTCATAGGCGGGCCGCCGACGGGGGATGGACGATGCGCTGGCCGGCCGTCCCGCTGGATGGTCAATGCCGGCCGTGTGCGTCGGCTGCTTCGGGGAACTCGTTGCCGTTAACGAACACCGATACGAATGCGAGCGGGGTGCCTCGGATGTCCAACCCACAGCAACCCGAGCAGCGACGCAGTGGCGAGGGCGGTGGGACACCGCAGTCCAGCGCCGAGCTCAAGGCGCGGCAGACCCAGGCGAAGGGCGGGCACCCGGACGGCATGGACAAGGGCGACAAGGGCGGGGGAAGGGGCGGCGGCGTGCCGCCGGACCAGCAGTCCGAGCATCCGTGAGGCCGGGCCGAGCGCCCGCTGCCGTATCGAGACCTTGAACATCCCCTCAGTACGCAGGAAAGGAGGGGCGTCATGCCGGCCGGATCGAGCTCCAAGCGCGAGCGGCAGTACGAGCACATCAAGGAGAGCGCCGAGGATCGTGGCGAGTCGTCGAAGCGGGCGAAGGAGATCGCCGCGCGGACGGTGAACAAGGAGCGGGCCAGGTCAGGTGAGTCGAAGACCGCCAGCAAGACCTCCACTCGTGACCCGAAGTCGGCGTCCCAGCGCGGTGGGCAGCGCTCCCACAGCGGCGCGGAAGGCCCCACCAGGGACCAGCTGTACGAAGAGGCCAAGAAGCGGAACATCCACGGCCGCTCCTCGATGACCAAGGAGCAGCTGGAGAATGCGCTCGGCCGCTGACAGGTGCCTGGGTCCCCAATCAGGTTCGGGCTCGGGCCGGGGCCCGGGCAGGACGTACGGCCGACGCCATCGTCAATGAGCACATCGAGCAGGACGGCGCGGGTTTCCGCGCCGTCCGCGTGTGCGCCAGGGACCTCATGTCGTGGGCATTCGACGCGCTGCCCGCACTTGGCTTACGGCCTCCTGTGCGTACCAGGCACCGCGTTGAGTGTGCCCTGATCGCCGCAATTCATGACGGTGACGGCGCCGCGAGGCGTCGCCCGCGTCGAGCAACTGGAGGTCACCCGGCCCGGTTGAGGAAGACTTACAACGTTGATCCAGCCCGTCGCCGCGGTGTATACGGTCCGGCGGCAGAACTATCGGGCGCTCTTGTGCGTGGCCTCGCTCGGTGGGTACCCGGCGGCCGAGGGCGGTGAACGGCGCCGCCAAAGCCGGGGAAGGACATTGACCATGACCCAGCACGTGCGCGACATCATGACCAGCGCGCCGGTGACCGTGGAACCGCAGGCCTCCGTGGCCAACGTGGCCCGGCTGATGCGTGACCAGAACATCGGCGCCGTCCTGGTCACGGAAAAGGATCACCTGCGCGGACTGGTGAGCGACCGCGACCTGGTCATACGAGCGCTCGCGCAGGGCGCGGACCCGGAACAGACGACCGTGGCCGACGCGTGCAGCGAAGATGTGTTCACCATCAGCCCGGGCGACGAGCTGGACCGCGCGATCGAGATGATGCGCGAGCACTCGGTCCGCCGCCTCCCCGTCGTTGAGGGCGACCATCCGGTCGGAATCGTCTCGCTCGGCGACCTGGCCATCGAACGCGACCCCCGGTCGGCGCTCGGCGACATCAGCGCGGCGCGGCCCAACGAGTAGCGGGTTCAGGAATTCCCCACCAGGTCACGCGGCGGCATCACGGCCGCGAGACGCCTCCACATTCAGCAGCTCGACAAGCTGGGGGCGATGCCGGACAGCGATGCCTTCGAGCAGGTCGGGGTGGCGAAGCAGGGCGGCCGCTTCGGCGTCTCGAGCGCTGGGACGGAGTGGTCATACGGGGGGGGCGAGCGCGACGAAACCCTCCTGCGTGGCCCGCACCGAGCCGGGGTATGCGAATGGGGCGCCTGCGCGCGAGGCTGGTGTCATGGCCGGACATCGGCATGTCCATACAGTTCGCCTCACGTCCGAAGCGCCGTCCTTGCCCAGCCCGCATACCCCCAAACGCTCCCTCAGTCCCTGCTGAGGCGAAATCTGGTTCCGGCAATTTCGAGCGGGTATGTCCGCCAGGGCGGGGCGAGGAAGGACACATCGTGGACCGGCAGGCCGGGAGCTGGGGTTTTCTCACCAACCACGCACGTGTGCTCCTGGCCATCGCCCGGGACCCTGACCTCCGCCTTCGCGACATCGCCGCGGCCTGCCACATCACCGAACGCACCGCCCAGAGCATCGTCACCGACCTCGAACAAGCCGGCTACCTCAGCCGCGAGCGCGACGGACGACGAACCCGCTACAGCCTCCACCTCGACAGCACCCTCCGCTATCCGGCAGAGGCCCACCTGCCCGTCCGGGAACTGCTGGAACTCCTCACCGATCACTGAAGCGCCACCTTGGACGTCGACTACACAACGCTCCGCCATGGCACGGCTGCATCGAAGCCACCAACGCGCATTCGACACATGGTCCCAGCGCGGCCTCGACTCAACACGCTGAACTTGACAGAGAAGTCGAGGGCGATGCCGTAGCGGAGTTGATCGAGGTGACACCGTTCTGGCGGCTGACCCCGCCGGCCAGGCCCTCCTGGGATCGGGTAAGCGCGCCGTGTACGGACTTCCTCTGATTCACGCACCAGGGGGCTGCACGGGCACGCTGTGCGTCTACCGCAGGCAGCCGGGCGCATGGCTGACCGCCGGCCAGCAGCAGGAGGTGGGCGTCTTGGCGGCAAAAGTGGCCGCCTGAGTTCTCGGTATCGGCGCACCGTCATCTGGACGCCCTCGCATACCTGCACCAGCACCATGCGCCTGCGGGATGAGCACGCAGGACTGGGGAACCAGGCCGGGCCTGCACGGGGCATGCGCATCCTTGGGTTCAACGCCTGGGCCAGGTGCTGGTCAAGCGGTCTGGGGCAGCGTGGGGTGTGATGGCCGGGGACGGCCGCTGTGCCGAGGGCTCAGCCAGCCAACATGGAAGGTGTACTCCGGACCCTGGCGCCGTAGAAGTCGTCGGCGTCGACCGCACCGCGACCACCAGTTCTTCGAGTCGGCGTTTGCCCAGCACCTTCCCGCAGCGGCGCTCGACCGCCTTCTGGGCTGGTCGAACGACCCGCGCACTGATTCGGTGACCGCGAGTCGGCGCAGGCCCATCGAGTGCCGGCCCGCCGGCAGCGACAGCGCCGCGTCGGTGGGGTGGATGTTGTAGACGCCGGGGCCTCGGTGAGCGACCCGGGTGACGCGAACCAGCCCGAACACGCTGGCCAGCCAGCGTGAGTGCCCCGTCTCCCGCCAGGGCCGCAGCTGTCCTTCCGGACCCATCACCACAGGTCTGCCACTGGCACGGATCTGTTCCTCTTCCCGCCGGGCACGTAGGTCAAGGTGGTCCTGTAGCAACTGCCGTAACAGTTCCCGCCCGCCCGCGTCGAGGTGTTCTTCCAGCTCGGCGTGGGTCCACTCGCTCGCATCGCCACCCGACAGGGTGTGCATCAGCGGTTCGAAGGCGCTTATGGAGCGGGCAAAGGGTCAGTGGGGGCATGAGTGTCGTACGGTGTCATCTCCGGGGCTCTTCCTGATCCTGCATCCGATATGGGTCGCACACCTTCGAATGTAGGCGGAAGAGCCCTGCTGTCAGCGGGAGTTGGGTGGAGCAGCCGTCGGGCGGCGGGCCGGGGTGAACAACCCGGGGGCCTCTTCGTCGAGCCAGCCTCGCTCCACCAGTCGCTTGAGTTTCGACCGGGTGCCCTCGATCTTCCCGGTCTCGGCCAGCAGCCCGATCCTCGGCACGATCTGCTTGGCGCGGATCGGCCCCGGTGCGTCGGCAACCACTTCCACGATGTCGCGATATACCGACGGCAGCACGTCTGGCATCATGCCGGGTTGCGCAAGGTGCCGTCGCGCAGGTCCGTTGTGCCGATGACGGCGTGCGGGCCTCGGGGCTAGGGGGCACTGAGCTGCGCCGCCTCCTCGCCGAACTTCCCTTCGACGGCCAGGACCTGGCGAACCTGCTGCACGCCGCCCACTGGCCGACCGCGTCGACCGCCCCGCTGCTCGACCTGGCGGGGCGCGGTTGTGTGGGTTGGCGTGTCTCGTGGGTTGGCGCTTTCCGCCGGTAGACATGACGAGCCCCCTGCATGAACTGAAGTCCATGCAGGGGGTGGGAGGGGCCATGGTTGCTGTCGGCACAGGCAGCGAGCCACGTCCGGAAGCGGAGGCCATTCCCTGAGCTGAGCGATGACCCCGGACAGAACAGCCACCTCTGGGTCAACCCCCACTCCACCAGGATCGCGCGGCCAGCTTTCCGCCGCACGTCGATCATGCGAGCACACCCCCCGCCCCATTCGAGTCGCGACGGGGTGAGAGGCGCGCCCTGCGTGGACGTGCGGCAGCCTGCGGGGGGACAGCAGGCCGCGCGGCGTCATGCCTAGCCTGATCCGGCAGCGCGACGACGGCCACCCGGAGTGGTCATACGGGTGAGCAAGCGCGACGAAACCCCCCGGCGTGCCCGCACCGAGCGGGGGCATGCGCATGTGGCGCCTCCGCGCGAGGCTGGTGTCATGGCCGGACCTCGTGTGAGCGTGTCGCCGCCCGACGAGACAGGCGGTCGGCGTGTACAGATCGACGATCAGATCCTGGGCAACGCGCACAGCCTGCACGACTTGAGCGTGTTCCTGGACGGCGTTGGCCTGGAGGGCTGGGAAGAGGTGGATGTGGCCGAGTCGCTCCTGATCGAGTGGCGCGGCGGAGGGCCGGAGGTGTGGTCGGCGAGGCCGTGAGGGAAGGCCCAGGCGCCCCGCCGCCTCTGCGGCCCGGGCAGCCGCACCGCTGGTACGGCGACACTTCACCCAGGCGCTCGAGCACCGGGGTGCCTACCGGTGCGGTGAGCAAGGATGAGCCCATGACTCCCCGCCTCATTCGCCACATGGGCAGCGCCACCGGGCACGGTTCGCAGCGGATCCTGTGGGACTTCCACGGCACCGTGCGCGGGCGCTGGTGGCGTACTGCAGCGTTCTATGGAGACGCGCCAGGCAGCCACATGGGCTTCTGGCGCACGGACCGCGCAGGTCTGCGCGGATGGAACTGCCGCGTCGGCAGCCTGGCGCACTGCCTCACCGTGCTCGTGTACACCCGGCCTCAACGCCCGAGCGAGTTGCCCACCGCATGACGGCGGCACCCAGTCACGGAAGCGGTGGGGAGGAGGGAGCTTTCCGTGACCGCCTCCCTGTCCCCGACTCCCGGGCAACAGGCAGCAGAAACAGCCGCTTTAGGAATCCAGGGAACCCCCACCACAGAGGCCTTCAGATTGGGCTTCGGCCGTTGCGAGAGGGCCCTGTGCCTCCCTCCCCGGTGCCACCCGGGGACGCGACGCCTCACGGTGCGGCCTTCGCGACGTCGACGGAGTCCCAGATCGGGAAGAGGGCGTGCAGGCCCGTCATGGTGAAGAGTCGGCGGTTGCGCTGGCTGGCGATCACCGGTCTCAGTTCGTCGTCGCGCATGCGGAGCCGCCTGGGGAGGCCGACGAGCGCCCCAGGCTGGTGGAGTCGACCACGTGGTCCCGTAACTGCCAGACCGTGGGCAGGTCCGCCTCGCCTTGGACTTCGACGACGGTCCCGTCGTTCTCTTCGTGGTGACTGACGTGAAATTCGGAATGCATACCCACATAACGGTCAAGCCTTGGGGAGAGGTTGCGGATCAAGCACCCCGTACTTTCGTTCTGCATATGCATGAACGACTGGCCAAGGCATCACCCGCCCGGGGGAGCTACAGCCCTGCCGCATGCACACGGGAGCCGAGGCTCCCCGCCCCTGCCTCCCATAGCGCCGGGAGGCAGGGACGCGCCGACCGTCAGGCCGTGGCGGCTCGACTCGCACGGGAACGAGCGACCAGTCCATCGCTCGAAAGGCTTGCCGCGCAGGAAGATCGCCCCTCCGCGCTCGCCTCCCGTGCAAAGTGAACCCGGGCGCCACGCGGTCGGCTCCCCCCGGCCCGCCTCGCCTCCCTCACATCAGCGAGGCGGGCCCACCTTCCGGGCCCGCCCAACCGTCGGGACAAACCCGGCACGGCCACACCACGGGGCCACCGCCGTGCCACTCGATGACCTCCGATTCGGCCACGTCCAGCTCATCCCCACCCATCAGCTCGGCCAGCCCGGCAACTTGCAGGAACACCGTTAAATCGTGCAGCGAGTACGCCGTGCCCAGGCACTCGCCATCCACGGTCACACGACGGCCGCCCGATCCGGATGGCGCCGCCACGATCACGCACACCAT
>NZ_JBSFJX010000315.1:0-7164 GCF_053598275.1 Streptomyces sp. NPDC001156
CGCCGCCGCTCTTGTACGCGTTCATTCCGTACTGCCCGTTGTCGCGCAGGCAGCTGAAGCGGACCCGCTGGTGGGCACCGGCCATCAGCCCCGCCCCGGAGTTGTCCTGGATCATCGCGTGCTCGATCACCCACCCGTCGGCCGAGTCGTGGTTGACCACGCCCTCGTTCTGCGGTGCGACGAAATGCTGCACGGTCAGGTAGCGGATGGTGACGTCGCGGGCGGTGCCCGCGAACGCGTACTGGTTGGTCTTCCCGCCGTCGAGCACCGCGCCCGGCGCGCCGAGGTAGCGGTCTCCCTTCTTGGGGATGACCTGGGCGTAGCGGTCCGGGTCGAGCCTGTGCTTGCCGGGTCGGAGCCAGAACGTGGTGTTCGGGGGGCTGTTCTTGGTCTTCGCGGCCAGGTCGCCGACGACCGCGGGGTCGACCGTCACCGCGCCCGCCGGCGCCTTCGCCGGTCCGGCCGTGGGGTTGGCGCACACCCGGGCCACGGCCCGGGCCGCGGACGTGGACGGCGCGGCGGTCGGCTCCGCTGCCCGGGTGCCCGACGTGCTGTCGCAGCCGGTCGCCGTCAGCAGGGCCAGCGCCAGCGGTGCCGCCGCCAACGCCCAGTGCCGCCTCTTGATCCCCACGTGCCCCCCTAGCCGCGGAACCTGAGCACGGTGGTGAACCCGCCCGCGCCGTCGGCGGGGCTGATGCCGGTGCCGATCAGCGTTGTGGCGGGTTCCTTGCGCCCGAAGCCCGCGGAGTACCACCCCAGCGGCGGGTCACTCTCGCCGCGGTGCGCCCGCCAAGACAGCTGCCCGGGCAGGTCGAGCACCGCGGAACGCCCCTCGCCGTCCCGGATCCAGGTGAGTACCGCCCGGTTCCCCACCAGGTCCGCGGCGATCTCCGGACCGAGGTGGAACGCCAGGTGCACGGCCCGGCGCGGGCCGCGCACCTCATCGACCACCTTCAGCTCCTGGCTCGCGGCCGTCAGCTCCACCCGGCGGCGGTGCACGGAGCCCTGGTACCCGTCGTGCTCGGCGCACCAGCGGGCCACGTCCTCGCCGGACGGGTCCGCCGTGAGGACGCGGGTGCGGGCCTGCCGGGTCCACAGGAACGGGCCGCCGGACACGGACTGGTCGGCGCCGTCCAGTTGCAGCGTGTTGTGGCCGAGGGTCGACCGGAAGTACTGCCGCCATTCGGGCTGTCCGTGGTAGCAGAACGTCCCCGGGTCGGCGAGGACGTCGACCCCGTCGTGCCGGACCTCCACGGACAGCGCGTCCGCGTGGGCGTGCGCGGCAATGGACAGGAATCCGTGCGGACCGCCGTCGCAGCGGCACCAGATCTCACCCGGACCGCGCAGCACGGTGAGCCCCGCGTCGGCGAAGTGGGCCGGGCGGCTTGCCGGGCGGGACACAGCCGGGGCGGTGCCGTCTTCCGGGTACGGCCGGACGAGCGCGGCCAGCAGCGGGGTGCGCACGTCGGTGCCGGTCGCTGCCGGCCACCAGTCGAGCCGTCCGAACACGGCGTCGCCGGTGGCCAGCAGCGAGGCCCAGCGGTCGGTGCCCGCGCCGTCCACGACCAGGCCGTGCCCGTCGTCCGCGTCCCCCTGGCGCGGCGGCCGCAGCCGGCTGTCCACGACGGCCGCGAGCGCGTCGGTCATCCGCAGCAGCACCAGCCGGATCGACGCGGGGACCGGTACGCCGGCGGCGTCCGCCTCGGCGACCGCGGCCAGGCCCAGTTCGAGTACGAGTCCGTGGTACTCGCTGGCCAGTTCGCGGTTGAGGCCGGAGGGAAAGGTGTTGCCGCGCAGGTGCCGCTCCAGCGACCGCAGCGCGTCGGCCCGCCAACGCGCCGAGGAGGGAAACCACCCGAACGCGCAGGCCGCGGCGAACTGCCCGGCGGCCTCGGCGATGACGTGGTTGTTCGCCGAGGAGCCCCGGCTGGGGAAGGCGGCCAGCCAGCGCTGGTGGTGCCAGATCTGGTTCAGTGCCACCGGGTTGCCCTCGAACAGCTCGGCCGTGCCCGGCCAGCCCTCGAGCAGCCGGCGGATCCACACCCAGGACAGCAGCCGGATCCCCAGCTCGATGCCGCTGATCCAGTGCACGCCCCGCAGCGGGGGGTTGGCCGTCCACCACGACCGCAGGTGCTCGGCCACGCGCTCGGCGTACCGCTCGTTCCCGGTGATCGCGTAGGCGGCGGCGAGCACGGTGAGGTACTGGTGCCGGGACGGCTCCCAGATCTGCTTGATGTCCCCGACCGCGTCCTCGTTGCGGTACGGCACGTCGAAGGCGTAACCCGACGGCGCCCGGCGCCCGGTCTTCGGGTCGTACCACCAGTCCGGGTCGGTCAGGTCGTCGCGTTCCACCCCGAAGTACTCGGCGTGCCCGGCCATCAGCCGGTCCGCCTCGGCGATGAGACGTTTCGCGGCGTCCGGGGGCACCGCGTCGATCGTTCCTGCGGGCAGTACCGCGGTGAACCGGGCGCCGGTCACGCTCGGGCAGTCCGGCCGCGCCGACCGCCACCGGCGTCTGCGCACCGTGTCGCCCACCCGGCCCGCGACCTCCTGCGGTCCCATCCGGGACAGCCGCCGCAGGTACCAGCCCGCGCTCATGGTCATCGGGTCCTCGCCAACGTCACCGGCACGCCGCCGGCCAGGCCGGCCTGCACGGCGAGGGTGGCCGCCGTGGTGGCGACCAGCGACTGGAGCGGCACCGGCATCGGACCGCCGGTCCGCACGGCCTTGATGAACGCGGCCAGTTCGGCGGACTGGCCCTTGTCCCGGGCCTTGGGCAGCCGCGAACTGACCCACCGCTTGCGGCCGTAGACCGAGGCACGGACGAAGTCGTCGAGCCGCAGCACCTTGCCGTCCGCGACCAGGTCCAGCGTCTCCTTGGGGAAGCCGGGCGCGCCGGTGGTGACGTAGCTGATGGTGGCGGTGGACCCGTCCGGGTAGCGCAGCACGACCTGCAGATCCTCGTTGCCGGGCGGGGTGATCGCGTACACCGAGACCGGGTCGGCCTCGAGCAGCCAGCTCGCCGTGTCGATGAAGTGCCCGCCCTCGCCCGCGAACCGCGAGCCCTCGGTGCCCTGGCGGAGGTACCAGCTGCCGTGGTCCAGCCGGCCCGCATTGACCAGGTAGCGCAGGCTCGCCGGCCCGGTCCGGGCGCCGAACCGCTTCCTGGCCTCGGTCAGCAGCGGCGCGAACCGGCGGTTGAAGCCCACCTGCAGACGGTCGTTGCCGGACTCCTCCACCGCCGCGAGCACACCGGCCAGCTCGTCCTCGGTGAGGGCCAGGGGCTTCTCCACGAACACCGTCTTGCCGGCCAGCAGTGCCCTTCGGGTCAGTTCGGCGTGCGAGCTGTGGCGGGTGACCACGAACACCGCGTCGATGGACTTGTCGCCGAGCACGGCGTCGAGATCGGTGCTCGCCTCGGCGAAGCCGAACTTCCGCTTCGCGTTGGCCGCGGACAGCGCCGTCGTGGTGACGACCGTCGACAGCTCGACGCCCTCGCGCTGTGCCAGGTGCGGCAGCAGCATCGACGTCGCGTAGTTCCCCGCGCCGACGAACGCGAGGCGCACCGGTGACGTGGCGGCCCGGGCCGGGGTGGACGCCCCGCCGCCGCTCCGCTCGACGCGGCTGACCCGCCCGCCTCCGCCCGGGTCGGGCCGCACGTTCACCGCGGGCACGGTCACTGCCGGGGCGGCCTCCGCCTCCGTCGCGTGTTCGGGGTACCGGAACAGCACGGCCACGGCCTTCAGGTCGCCGTCCTTCAGGCGCCGGTACGTCTCGACCGCGTCGTCGAAGTCGGCGATGTGGGAGACCAGGGGCTCCACGTCGACCCTGCCACGGGCGAGAAGATCGAGGAAGCACGCCAGATTGCGACGCTCGGTCCAGCGCACGTAGCCGATCGGGTAGTCCCGCCCCTCCAGCTCGTACTCGGGGTCGTAGCGCCCGGGGCCGTAGGAACGCGAGAACCGGACGTCGAGCTCCTTCTCGTAGTACGCATTCCACGGCAGGTCCAGACGGCACTTGCCGATGTCGACGACCCGGCCGCGGTCCCGGCAGAGCCGGGCGGCCAGCTCGACGGGCTGGTTGCTGCCGCCGCCGGCGGCCAGGTACACCTGATCCACGCCGTGGCCACCGGTGAGCTCGGCGACGGCGGCCTCCACGGCCGCGGACGCGGGATCGCCGCAGGCCACGGCTCCCAGGCGCTCGGCCAACTCGCAGCGCACCGGGTCGGGGTCGACCCCGACGACGCGGACCCCCGAGGCGGCGAGGAGCTGCACCACCAGCTGCCCGATCAGCCCGAGGCCGATGACCAGCGCCACCTCGCCGAGCTGCGGCCCGCCCTGGCGGACGCCCTGCATCGCGATCGACCCGACGGTGCCGAAGGCCGCGTGCCGCGGCGCGAGGCCGTCCGGCACCCGGGCGTAAAGGTTCTTCGGCACCCAGTTCAACTCGGCGTGCAGCGCATGCTCGTTGCCGGCGCAGGCCACGAGGTCGCCGACCTTCACGTCGTCGATCCCGGCACCGACCTGCTCGACCACCCCGCACAGCGAGTAGCCCAGCGGCGTGTAGGAGTCCAGCTTGCCCATCACCTTGCGGTAGGTGGCCGGCACCCCGTTGGTGGCCACGCTCTGCATGACCTTGGCCACCTGGTCCGGCCGGGAGCGGGCCTTGCCCAGCATCGACATGCCGGCCTCGGACACCTTCATGAGCTCGGTCCCGGTGGAGATCAGCGAGTAGGCGGTGCGGACCAGCACACCGCCCGGCTTGCACCCCGGCACCGGAACGTCGAGCACCGCCAGCTCGCCGCTCTTGTAGTTCTGCACAACCTGCTTCACCCGAAGTCCCCTGATTCCTAAGCCGTCAGCCGAGTGCTCTGGCCGGACCCGGAGGTCGCGTCGCGATACCAGTACTCGAGGGTCAGTACGTGCCACAGATGCTTGGAGAAGTCCCGCTGTCCGGCGGCGTCCTCGGCGACCATGCGCGCCAGCGCGTCACGGCGCAGGAACCCGGAGCGGACCAGTACGCCGTCGTTGACCACCTCGCGCACCAGCGGTGCCAGGTCCCGGCTCATCCAGGCCCGCAGCGGGGCGCTGAACAGGCCCTTGGGCCGGTACACGATCTCCCGGGGCAGGACCGAGGTGGCCGCCTCCTTGAGGACGGCCTTGCCCTGCCGTCCGACGATCTTGCGGTCGCCGGGCACGGCGAACGCCGCCTTGACCACCTCGACGTCCACGTACGGCACCCGCACCTCGGTGGAGGCGGCCATGCTGGAGCGGTCCGTGTACGTGAGGTTCAATCCCGGCAGGAACATCCGGGCGTCGGTGAGGCACATCCGGTTGACGAAGTCGTCGAGGTCGTTGTCCTGGTAGACGTCCGCGTGCTCGGTCAGCACGTCCTCGACCGCCGGGGCCAGGTCCGGATCGAGCAGGGCGAGCAGCTCGTCCTGGTCGTACATGGTGTAGCTGCGCCGGAACGCGGTCTCCTCCGGCAGATCGGCGAAGGAGAGGAACCGCTTGGCGAACCGCACCGACCGGTACCCCCGGCGGCTCGTGGCGACCGGCAGCCGGTCCACGGCCCCCGACACCCCGCGCCGCAGGGCCCGCGGGACCCGCTGATAGCGCAGCGCGATCAGGTTGGCCAGGTGCTTGCGGTAACCGGCGAACAGCTCGTCCGCGCCCATCCCCGAGAGCATCACCTTGACCCCGGCCTCCCTGGCGGCCGAGCAGATCAGGAACGTGTTGATCGCTGCGGGGTCGCCGATCGGCTCGTCCAGGTGGTACGTCATCTGCGGCAGCAGGTCGAGCACATTCGGTGCGATCTCGATCTCATGCAGGTCGACGCCGAACCGCTCGGCCACCTGCCGGGCATAGCGCAGGTCGTCCGGCATCGCCTCGAACCTGGCGTCCTCGGCGCGGAACCCGATCGTGTAGGCGGAGATCCCCGGCTGGTGGCGGGCCGCCAGCGCGGTCAGATAGCTGGAGTCGAGGCCGCCGGAGAGGAAGGTCGCCACGGGTACGTCGGAGAGCAGGTGACGCCGGGTCGACTCCTCGACGATCGCGGCCAGGTCCGGCTGCTCGCCGGCCAGGGCCCGCTCCCGGCCCTCGGCGGCGACGTCCTTCAGGTGCCAGAACCGGCCGCGCTCCACCCGGCCGTCAGGCCGGCACCGCAGCCAGCTCCCCGGCGGCAGCTTCTCCGCCTCACGCAACGCGCACCGCGAGTCCGGCACCCAGTAGAACAGCAGCGAGGCCACCAGCGCCGCGTCGTCCACCTGCAACGACCCGCCGGTGGCGACGGAGAGCGCCTTCAGCTCGGAGGCGAACACCAGACCCCCGCCGCGCCGGAGCAGGAACAGCGGCTTGATGCCGAGCTGGTCGCGGGCGAGCACCAGCTCACCGGTCCGCTCGTCGAAGATCCCGAACGCGAACATGCCGCGCAGCCGGGGCAGACAGTCCGTGCCCCAGCGCCGCCAGGCCTCCAGCAGCACCTCCGTGTCGGAGGTACCGCGAAAGCGCACCCCGGCGGCCGCCAACTCGGCCCGCAGCTCGGGCGCGTTGTACAGCTCGCCGTTGTACGTCAGGACCAGGCCGTCCGAGACCATCGGCTGGGCGCCGGTCTCGGACAGGTCGATGATGGCCAGCCTGCGGTGCCCGAGGTGCACCTCGCCGTCACCCACGGGGTGGCTGTAGCGGCCCGCGCCGTCCGGACCGCGGTGGGCGAGAGTATCGGTGAGCCGGTCGGTCACGATCTTTCCGTCCGGCCATCGGTAGGTGCCTGCGATGCCACACATGTGCTAGCGCACCTCCTGCTCGTTGTCCGGGACCCGTGCCGCCCACACCGGCAGCCGCTCCGCCCCCTGCCGGCCCGTCCCGTTCTGCCGGTGCCGGCCCGTCCCGCTCTGCCGGGCCAGCCGCTCGCTCTGGCCACGCAGCGCGGTCTGCAGCCCGTCCCACAGGGTGCCGTCGGTCCGGTCCCGCGGATCGGGGTCGATCAGCACCACGCCGATCACCGGGATGCGCTGGTCGGCGAGCTGCCGCGCCGCGGTGTGCAGCCATGCGGCGCTGCCGTGTCCGGCCCGCACCACGAGCACGGTCTGGGTGCCGAGGTACTGGAGGTCGGTCCACGCCGTGCCGGGCGCCACCGAGCCGACGCCGATCCTGCGCTCCTGGG
>NZ_JBSFJX010000316.1:0-6932 GCF_053598275.1 Streptomyces sp. NPDC001156
CGCAACACGTCGTCGTCGTCCGGCGTGAGGCCCTTGAGACGGGTGCGGATCGCCACGCCGGACGGGCCGACGGCCACGAAGGGGGCAGCGATCGTACGCAGCGACTCACCACCCATCGATGCACCCCCCTCCCCAACACGTGATCAGCAACAGGAAGAACGGTACCGGCCGGCACTGACAGTGCCCGCCATGCGTCGTGCGCGCTGCACCACCACGAACCAGTACATGCTCGTGCACACGCGCACACACTCCTGCACATCCGAAACCGAACAGCTCCCAACCCCGAGGACCTCACCGACCGCCAGCAGGCCAAGCTGGGTTGGATCGCGGCCACCGATCCGCGCCTGCACCGCGCCTACCTGCTCAAGGAAGGCCTGCGCACGGTCTTCGCCATCGCCCGCGAGCAGGACACACAGGCGGCAATCGAGGCCCTGGACCGGTGGCTGTCATGGGCCCAGCGCTGCCGCATCCACACTTTCGTCAACCTCGGCCGCCGTATCCGCCGCCGCCGCGAGGTCATCGTCAACGCCATCGCCGAGCGTCTGTCGAACGGGCTGATCGAGTCGACCAACACCCAGACCCGCCTGATCATCCGCCGAGGGTTCGGCTTCCGCACCGCCGGCGCGGTCATCGCCCTCGTCATGCTCACCCTCGGCGGCGAACGCCCGACCCTACCGGGACGCCAACTCGCCTCAACATGACCCACACATCAGTCAGAAGAGCCCATTTTCCGGTGCCCTCAGCAACTATCAGAGGAGGCCGCGGTCGGTGAAGGCTTGCTGGACTACGCGGGCCTGGCGGTTGCCGTACATCGACTGGGCGGTTGCGACCGTTTGGCGGGCCGCCGCCGCGAAACTGGTGTCCGGGGCGAAGCCGAACTGGGCGTTGACGATGATTCGGTCGGCGACCGTCGGGCCGAGGGCCGTGCGGATCTGGAACAGTGCCTGCGACCAGATCTCACCGTCCGCGTGCACCTCGCCGACGAGGTCCTCCGGGTAGTGCTTGCCCGCGTCCAGCCGGCGCAGGCAGTGCGGCACCGTCGAGGTGTACGACGTGGAGTCCCAGTCCATCACGCACGCCAACGGCTCCTTCACGGGGACGCCGTACTTCTTCGCCACCCAGTCGCCGACGGTCACTGAGAAGTAGTCGCCGAACGCCTCACCGATCGAGCCGGACTCCAGGTTCGACCCGAAGCCCGGGAGCTGGGCGGCCTGAATCGCGTGCCCGGTCTCGTGCACGATCACCTCGCCGTCCTCGGCGTCGTCCACACCACCCTTGCCCAGGGTGATGGTGTCCCGCTTCTCGATCTCGAACGAGTTGTCCCCGCCGTACTGATCGACCTTGTAGTCCTGGCTCTCGGCATTGACGGCAGGCAGCGCACTGCCGAACCCGAGCGACTGCAGGTACTTCTGCGTCTCGGTCCCCCAGAAGTACGACATGACCTGCTCGAACCGATCGTCGCTCCGATTGTAGAAATAGGTGCCGTCCGTGCTGTACGCCGCCGGCCCGGTGTTACTGCGCACGTTCGCCCAGGTGCCCTGCAGATAGCCGGAACCGTCCAGGTCGGTCAGCGTGACCTCGTAGTAGTCGCCCCGCGGGACCGCGGTCGCAGAGTCGTTCTGGTCGGTGAGCGACTCGTCGCCGCTGGATTGCACGGGGTTCGGAATGAACACCAGAGCCTTCGCCGTCGTCGTCCCGACGGGCGGCTGCTTCGCGTCCGCGACCGGCGCGCTCAACGTCGCCAGTGCCAGTGCAACAGCTGAGGTCAGGACGGCGGTGGTCTTCAAGCTCTTCGTGACCATTGATGCCTCCAAGGCAGCGCTCAGGAAACGGCTACGACAACGTAAGTCGTCCCTTGCCACGGGCGGAAGATCTCAGCCGGTGATCGGCGCGGCGTGCGCCTCCGCATACCCGGACGCGGCCAGTCGGTCGAACGAACTCACCGGCACCGTCCCGGAACAACCCCGCCGTCAGATCGATCTCGCCCGTGCGAGCGTCGACTTCTTCATCGCGCTCCTGACCGGTCACGTCGCCGTGGCCGCTGCGGCGGTGGCCGGCCTCGCCTCGGCGGACGCCCGGCCCGCCACGCTCACCGCCACCGCCGTCCTGCTCGGTTGCCTGATCCTCGTGTGGTACCGCTGCGCCGTATCCGCCACCGACGAGTGGGCCGCAGCGGTCCGCACCCTGGTCAACACCGGGCGCAAGCCTCTCGCCGAGAACCTCGGCCTGGTCCTGCCCGCGGACATCGCGGACGAGCGAAGGATGTGGACGCTTGTCGGGAAGCTGTCCCGGCTCCCTTACGACGACAAGGCCGCGGCGCTCAATCCGTACCGGAGCGCGCCCCCGTCCGGAAACCCGTAGTCGTGGACCCGCGGTCTCTGCCGTGCCGCACCGGGCAAACTCGCAACCTATTGCGGGGCGATGCCAGCGGTAGAGACGCAGGTGGCGAACGGTGCGGAGCCAGGTGCAGACGACTACGGCGAGGCCCATGCTCTGCACGCGCCACAGATCCAGGTGCTGGGTCCCATCGAGGTGGACCGCGTGGCGCAACCGATCACGGGCCGCGCATCGGGCACCTGGCGGCGCTGCTGTATTTCCGTCCCTGCCGCACAGCCGACGTGCTGCGCGCCGACATGGACCCACTCAACCCCTGGACACCGGCCACCCTCAACGCCCGCCTGCACGGCCTGCGCCGCGCACTGGGCAACGCCCCTCCGGCAACCCCTACGTGCCACGCCGCCGCACAGGCGACGACCCCTACCACCTCTCCCCCGCCATCCGCTGCGACTGGCGCAGGTTCCTCCACCTCGCCGAGCACGCCATGCCCCACGCTGGACGGCCTGGTCGCCGCCACCATGCTCACGATGGGTTGGCTGCTGTCGGCCGGCGCCTGACCGCTCCGCTTTGCTCTCGTCGAGCTCCATCACCCTCGGGGCGCGCATCATCAAAGGAAGGGAGACCATCGACGAGGAGTGGCGATGAGGTTGTCGTTCCTTCAACCCCTCTACGCGGAGCCGGGCCCGTTCGCCTCCGTGTACCTGGACACCTCCCGAAACGTCGACCATCCCGAGCGAGCGATCGCGCTGCGCTGGCGGCGGCTGCGCGAGAGTCTGTCCCGTCAGGGCTCGGACCGGGCGCTGCTGAACGTACTGGAGGAGGTGGTCGGCGCCGACACAGAGGTGCCGGGGGTGCACGGTCAGGCCATCTTTGCCGCCCACGGCACGCTCGTCCTGGACGGGGAGCTGCCCAGGCCGCCCGAGCACGACACCGCGCGCTACAGCACCCTGCCGGACGCGATGCCCCTGGTCACCCAGCACGTTCCGGAGATCCCCTACATGGCCGTAGTCGTCCACTACAGCGGCCTTCCGACCGCCGAGACCCACGGCTGGGTAACTCTGGAGGCGGAGACCGGCACCTGGCCCGCATCCACCGTCACCCCGGGTGAACGGCTGCACCGCAGGGTCGCGGTAGCGACCTGGCACCGCACCTCCCTCCGGCTCGGTCACCGGCTGGACGAACGGGCGCGGCGCGCCCATGCCGACGCCGTCGTCGTGGGCGGGGACGAGTGGGCGTGCAACGTACTGATCCGCCGCCTGCCGCACACCCTGCGGGACAAGGTCGTACGCGTGGGCGGCCGGACCCCCACCGACACCGGACGCGCTCTGTTGGAACCGCAGCTCGACGGCGTCTTCCGCGGCCGCATGGCCGCGCACGACCGGGAACTCGTGGACATCTTCATCGGCCGGCGCGCCCTGGACGGACCCATGACGGAGGGGCTGGCCGCCACCGTCGCCGCCCTCCAGCGCGGCCAGGTCGCGGCACTGCTGCTGAACCAGCCGCCGGGGTCTTCGCTGCGGCTCTGGGCGGGCTCCCAGCCCACTCAGCTCGCCCTGACCGAGGCGGAGCTGATCTCCTTCGGCGTGCGGGCCCCGCGCGAGGAACGCGCCGACGAGACCCTCGTCCGGGCCCTCGTCGGCACCGGTGCCGAGCTGGTCGTCGTACCAGAGAGCGAGCTGAGGCTGTACGAGGGCGTGGGCGCCCTGCTGCGGTACACCGACCCGGGGACCCCGTCCTGACGCAGACGCGCTGCGCCTCCCGGATCACGGGTCGTCCCTTGCGCCGGACCGCCCCGGATCGCGCCGCGCGCGGAACATGCCGACACTGGGCTGGAGCGGCACCACGGCGTATGAGCGGCGGATGGGGCACATGGACAGGAACAGGAGCCGCGCGGAGGAGACGGACGTTTCGATCACCCGCCCAAGACCTTGGCGGTAGGCGTCCCAGCGGTGGCCGACCCGCTGCGGCACTCCCTGGAGCAGACGACGGACCGCCGTACGGCGCTGACGCTGCTCAACCTCAACCAGACCAGGGGCTTCGACTGCCCCGGCTGCGCCTGGCCGGAACCGAACCCCGCTCACCGGCACCGCAACGAGTACTGCGCGAACGGCGCCAACCACGTGAGCGACGAGGCGACGTCGGCCGGCGAGCACGATCACACCGCGCGGCTTCTGGAACGCACCACGACCGGGGCCGCCGGCGCCACCGCCACGGCCCCGCGGTCCGAGGGCCGATGAAGGGACCCCCGAGGCCCTGGTCCGCGCGGCCCACACCGTGGGCGTGACCGACGCCCGTCTCCTGGAGGCCGTACGGAGCATCCCCCGGGCGGAATTCGTCCCCGCGAACGAGGTGGCATCCGCATACCGGGACACGCTTGTTCCGCTCCCCCACGGGCAGGTGACCACCCAGCCCTCGCTGATCGCCATGATGGTCTCCGCCCTCGGCCTCACCGGAGACGAACAGGTCCTGGAGGTCGGGACCGGATACGGCTGGCAGACCGCGCTGCTGGCCCGCTTGGCCGCGTACGTCGTCAGCGTCGAGCGCTGGCCCGACCTGGTCGACGAGGCCGCCCGCGGCTGGCCGGGCAGGGCGTCGGCAATGCCGAGGTCGTACTCAGCGACGGGACCCTCGGGATGCCGACCCGTGCCCCGTACGACGCCGTCATCGTCTGCGCGGCCTTCCCGCGAGTGCCTGAGCCGCTCGTGGATCAGCTCCGCACCGGTGGCCGGCTCGTCCAGCCGATCGGGCAGGAGCGCTTCGAGCTGTACGAGCGGCGGGCCCACAACCTGGTGCACCGCGGGACGGTCACCGCGGCCCGGTTCGTCCGGCTGTACGGCGCCCACGGCTACGACCAGCGGTGACACGCTCAGCGCTGATAGGTCCCGACCAGGGTGCCGGAGGCCAACTCCCTGCCCTTCAGGGCACGGTGCACGTCCTCGACGCCCGGGTGGTCGTGCAGCGGCAGCGGCTCGGACAGAGCGTACAGGCGGAAGAAGTAGCGGTGCGGCCCATGCCCCGGTGGAGGCATCGGCCCTCCCCAGCCCACCCGGCCGAAGCCGTTGGGCCACGGCAGGCCCCCCTGGGGCTTCTGGCCCTCCGCCGCCCCGGTGGTCCCCGGATCGATGCCGGTCACCAGCCAGTGCAGGAAGGTCGTCCCCGGCGCGTCCGGGTCCTCGCACAGGAGCACCAGCTCCGTAGCCTCGTGGGGCACCCCCGACCAGGTCAGGGGCGGTGAGATGTTCTCACCCTCCCCGCTGTACCGACGGGGGATCACCGTTTTGTCGTCGAACGCGGTGCTGCTGAGTTCAATTCCGCTCATGCGCGCCGCCATACCCGCAACGGCGGCACCGGTACCAGTCCGCACCCCAAAACCCCCGTTCGGCCGAGCCCCCCGGGCCGCCTCCGGAAGCGGGGGTGAAGATGGCAGTGTGCCGACAAGGATCCTGCTCGAGGGCCGCCCTGGCGCGGGCAAGACAACCGCCCTGCGTCGACTGGCCGCGCTGCTGCCCACCCACGCAGCCACCGGCTTCACCACGGAGGAGATCCGGCAATCCGGCGCCCGCGTCGGTTTCGCCCTGGAAACCCTGGCAGGCCGACGGGAAGTGCTCGCCCATGTCGACCTGCCTGGTCCGCCACGGATTGGGAAATACGGCGTCGACCCGGGCGTCATGGAACGACTGGCGCTGCCGTCGCTTCGGCCGGCAGCAACCGAGGAGGCAACAGGGCGGCTGGTGCTCATCGACGAGCTGGGGCGGATGGAACTGGCCTGCACGGCGTTCCAGCACGCGGTCGACGCGCTGTTCGTCGCAGAGGTCGACGTCGTCGCCACGGTCCACACGCACCGCGATCCGTTCACCGACGCCCTCAAGCGGCGCGCCGACATCGAGGTCGTCCAGCTCACTCCGGCAAACCGGGACGTCCTGCCGGGGGAGCTCGCGGCCCGGCTGCAGCAGCCCCGGACGCACGGAAGGCCTCCCTCTCACGGATGAGAGACCGGCCTCCGACCTGCTGAAAGCAGCGTTCCTCGGCGTCCGGGGAGCGCAGCGCCGTCAGCAGCGCCGGTACCTCCTCAGCCGAGCCGTACGCGTGCTCCACCGACGCCCAGTCGATGTCATGAAGTCAGTCGAACATGATCAGAACCATGTCAGGCGGCACTGACAGCAGAGGCGTCCCGGGACGGGGCCGTACGACACCGTCGGCACGGGCCGGGGCGAACGGGGCCGGGGGGCCTGCGCTGAAGGGGCGTACGGACGGCGACTGCCGCGAGCATGGACTACTCAACGCCGCTCCCAGACCCAAGAGTTCTCAGCGACGTCAGGGAATCCCACAGAAACAGAGGTGCCACAGGTCAAGCCCTTCACCGCGTAGGGCCACGGTTGTGCAGGCCGTCATACGAGCACGTCATCAGCCGACGCCGGAAATCAAGATCAGTCTCATACACGGGCAGGGATTCCAGCCGAGCCAGCAGTACCTGGCCTCACACACCTGGGCCAAGGTGAGAACCGTTCCTAGTCAGTGAGCAGGAGTGAGTCTTGTACCCAATCCTGGTCAACTGGCGCATCCCGAACGGTGGTGGATGCACTGGTCTCCCGCGT
>NZ_JBSFJX010000317.1:0-6870 GCF_053598275.1 Streptomyces sp. NPDC001156
ATGCGGGTGCGGATCGCCACGCCGGACGGGCCGACGGCCACGAAGGGGGCAGCGATCGTACGCAGCGACTCACCACGCATCGATCTGCCCCCTCCCCAACACGTGACCAGCAACAGGAAGAACGCTACCGGCCGGCACTGACAGTGCCCGCCAAGCGGTCGTGCGCGCTGCAACACCACGAACAAGTACATGCTCGTGCACACTCACGCACACTCCTGCACATCCGAAACCGAACAGCTCCCAACCCTCCCGGTGTGTCCCTTTCACCTCCAACCTTAGGTGGGTACTTATCCATGGGCACCGGGAGGACGGGCCGGACCGACGAGCCGGGTCAACCGCCCAAGGCGTGGACCATGTTGACGATGGCCCTCATCTGCGGCGCGCTCTTGACCGCATAGTCCGAGCCGGTGTAGCCGAACCAGTCCCAGCAGCCTTGCGGGTTCACCGGCCAGATGCTGGAGACGGCCTGCGGGTAGAGGACGACGAGGTTGTTGGTGTCGGCGTAGGTGTCGAGGTTGCCCTTCTCGGCGAAGGCGGTGCCGAGGAGTTGCTGGGCGGACAGGCAGCCGTGCAGGGCCACCACGAGCTTGCAGGGGGCGCCGGCGGCGCAGGAGGGCGGGACGTAGAGCTGCCCGGTGGTGTCCATGGACAAGTCCCCCGCGGAGCCGCCGGGGACATAGGCGGTCTGGTCGAAGTGGCTGAGGGTGCCCTGGGGGGCGCCGCTGTTGCGCGGGTTGACCCCGCCCAGCCATGCGGTGAGCATCTCGCGCTGCGGGTCGTTGTGGCAGTTGTTCAGGAACGGCGGCAGGGTCAGCGCGCAGGGTACGACGCCGTCGGGCGTGGGCCAGGAGTGGCCGGCCGGGTCCCAGTCGTGGTAGGTGACATCGGCGTCGAAGTGTTGGTAGAAGTCGACGCCGGCCTGGGAGACCAGCGGGTTGACGACCGGGTCGAGGTAGCCGTGATAGGTGTACACCGGCTTGCCCGCCAGGTTGGCGACGGGGTCGATACGGCCCTGCGCCGTCCAGTCCTCGGCCTGGCGCTCCAGCGTGCCGACGCCCAGTCCCAGGTCGCAGGTGACGAACTTGATCACATTGCCCTGACCGCAGGCGTACGGCCCGGCCGCGACGATGCCGGCGCCGTCGAAGGTGCGGGAGTAGGCGACCTGGAGCTGGGTGGCCATGAAGCCGCCCGAGGAGACTCCGGTGACATAGGTGCCGGTGATGTTCAGTTCCGGCAGGGGCGGGGTGGCGGCCTGGGCCGGCGCGGCCAGGCCGACAGTGGCCAGAGCAGCCGCGGCACCGAGGACGGCGATGCCTTGGACGGCTCTGCGTAGGGAGCGGAACCTCATTGTGCACACTCCGGTGATGGGGGAGGGATGACGAGGACCGCCCGTGCGGGCGGCCTCGGAGAGGACTGCTCAAGCCGGGCCCGATGACCCGCACCGCCCGTTCGGCGGTGCATCGGACAGCCGGCAGCAGGTCGCGCACACGCGGCGTGGATCGGCCGAGCTGCCCCGGCGTCGTTCTCCATGTCCACGTCGCCAACCAATCGATTGGTTGTTTCCGGATCGTTGCGAGTTACCATCCGGCTTCTGCGCTACGGTGTCAACCAATCGATTGGTTGGAATTCTTCGAGTCCTCAGGAGCAGCCATGGACCTTCCCGCATGGGAGCCCCGCCGGGTCGTCGCCATGGCAGCGGTCCTGCCCGACGGCGTCACACCGCCCGGCACGCGGGGACGGATCCTCCAGGCCGGCCTCGAACTGTTCGCCGAGTCCGGTTTCGCGGGCGCCTCGATCCGGCAGATCGCAGGCATGGTCGGCATCAACTCCGCGACCCTGTACGCGCACTACCCCTCCAAGGGGCATGTGCTGGCCGAGCTGGTGCGCATCGGGCACGAGGAGATGCGGGCCCGGCTGGCCGAGGCGGCCGACGGCACCCGCAAGGACAGTGCCGCCCGGCAGCTGACCGCCCTGGTCCGCGCCCATGTCCTGGTCCACACCGACTATCCGCTGCTGGCGGTCGTCACCAACAGCGAGCTCCACGCCCTCGATCCGGAACTGGCGGCGCCCTCACTCCAACTGCGCGACGAGTGCCGCCGACTGCTCGCGGACGTCCTGGAACAGGGCATTAAAAACGGTGAGTTCAGCCTCGCCGATCCGCTGCTCGCCGTCACGGCCATCGGCGGCCTCGGCGTACAGGTCGCCCATTTTTTCGGCCCCACCCTCGGCCGTACGCGTGAACAAGTAGCCGATCAGTACGCGCAGTTCGCGCTGCGCATGGTCAGCCCCGACCGCTGAACGCCCTGGCTCCGCACCCGCCCGGTGTGCCGAGCCGCGGCGTTTCCCTACCCTGCCTGAGGGGGGCTTCACCGCCCCCACCCGAAGGGGGCTCCCCGCCCCGCCCTGCGTGAAGGAGCGACCATGCGACCGGTCCTCGCCACCCGCCACGGCTCCGTCCGAGGCACCGTCGGACCCGCGGGCATCGCCTGCTTCAGGAACATCCCCTACGCCGCCGCGCCCACCGGGCCACTGCGCTTCGCACCACCGCGGCCGCCCGCGCCATGGGACGGGATCCGTGACGCCGACGCCTACGGCCCCACCGCCCCCAAGGCCCCTTACCCCGCACCGATGGACCGCCTCATCCCCGAGGCCGACATCCCCGGCGACGACTTCCTCAACCTCAACGTTTGGACCCCGGACCCGGCCGGGCGCCTGCCCGTGATGGTGTGGATCCACGGCGGCGCCTTCAGTAACGGCTCCGGTTCCGTCCCCGGCTACGACGGCACCGCGTTCGCCCGCGACGGCGTCGTCCTGGTAACCCTCAACTACCGCCTGGGCGCACAGGGATTCCTCCACCTCGGCCCGGACGACTCCGTACCGGCCAACCCCGGCCTGCTGGACCAGATCGCCGCCCTGGAGTGGGTCCGCGACAACATCGAGTCCTTCGGGGGCGACCCCCGGCGCGTCACCGTCTTCGGACAGTCGGCCGGCGCCATGAGCATCGGCGCCCTGCTCGCCATGCCCGCCGCCAAGGGGCTGATCCACCGCGCCGTACTGCAGAGCGGCGCGGCCCACCACACCCTCTCCCCCGCGTCCGCCTCCCTCGTCGCCACCCGCCTGGCCGCGATCCTCGAGGTCCCGGCCACCCGGCCGGACCTCGCCGCCGTACCCCTGGAGCAACTACTGGCCGCGCAGCAGCAGTTGCGGGCCGAGATCTCCGCTCGCCCCGACCCGGAGCTGTGGGGCGAGGCGTCCGTCAACATGATGCCCTTCGAGCCGGTGGTCGACCAGGACACCCTGCCCCGTACGCCCATCGACGCGATCGCCGACGGGACGGCCGCCGGCATCGATGTTCTGGCGGGCTGGACCCGCGACGAGTTCCGCCTGTTCACCGTGCCCACCGGGCTGCACGGCCTGGTGACCGACGAGCTCGTGGAGCGCGCCGCCGCCGCGTACGGCCTGCCGCCCGTCCAGGGCGTGCCCGTCTATCGCGCTGCCTTCCCGGACGCGACGCCGGGCGACCTCTACACCAAGATCGCCACCGACTGGTTCTACCGCCTGCCCGCCCTGCGCCTGGCCGAAGCGCAGACGCGCCACGGTGCCCGCGCCTTCGTGTATGAATTCGACTGGGCCTCCCCGGCGTTCGACGGCACGCTCGGCGCTTGCCATGCCGTCGAGATCCCCTTCGTCTTCGACAACCTGGCCGAACCCGGCTTCGCTCCCCTGCTCGGCGACACCCGGCCGCAGGACATCGCCGACAGCATGCATGCCGCATGGGTCTCCTTCGCCACCACAGGAGATCCCGGCTGGCCCGCCTACCGTGAATCCGACCGCGCCGTCCGCCGGTTCGGCTCGTCACCGGAGATCACCCACGATCCGGACCACGAGCTGCGGGTCTTGTGGGACGGCTTGCGTTGAGCCCGCGCCGTCACACGAGGCGGCAGGCAACGTGAGGTGACACCGGCGCCGGCGCCTGACGAGACGTGGTGACCAGCGCGCCGCGCGGGGCCCGTTCCCCGAGACGCCTGAGTCAGCGGCACCAGTCGGTGGAGAGCCGTCCGCGCCTCCCGCGCTCCGGTCACCGGCATGGGCGAGAGCCCCGCCGCGCTCTGGCGCCGGGCCGCTGGGAGTGGACCGTCACCCGGCGCGGATCCAGCACGCCGCGGCACTGGGCCGAGCATGCGGGATGCCTCACCGTCCCCGCAAAGCGCCGGCCGTCTCCCCGGTGCGCTCGCGGAGGAGGATGCGAAGCGTGTTCGCGTGCTCGTAACCGACCTTGCGGGCGATGACCTCCAGTGGCAGATCGGTGGTCCGCAGCAGATGGGAGGCGCGCTCGACGCGCAGGTCCTGGACGAAGCCGACGGGCGACGTGCCGAGCGTGCGACGCACGGCACGCTGGAGCGTGCGTTCGCTGACGCCGACGGCCCGCGCTCCTTCGGCGATCGAGATCGGCCGGTCCAGGTGGATCCGGGCCCAGCGCTCGAACGCCGCAAGGGTCGGGTCACTCTGCGCGAGGGCCGCGGAGATCGTGTACGCCGCCTGGGACGGGCGCTCGTCGACGACCAGATAGCGGGCGACGAGATCAGCCAGGGCCGGACTGCTCATCCGCACGATCGCGAGTGCCAGGTCGACGTGCCCGAAGGCCGCGCCTGCCGTGGTCACACCGTTGGACGTGGTGACCATGCTGGTCTCGTCGACGGTGACCGCCGGATAACGCCTGCGGAAGTAGGGAGCGAGCCACCAACTCGTCGTGGCGCGACGACCGTCGAGAACGCCCGCCTCCGCCAGCAGGAAGGTGCCCGTGCAGGCGGAGGCGACGGGCGTGCGACGTTCACGCGTCGCGGCCACCAGCCGCCGTACCTGAGTGGATTCCGGGCCCGTGACATGCGCGATCAGGGCGTCGGGCCGCCGCTCGGCCAGCGCGGGAACCAGCAGCAGATCCGCCTTCTCCGCCGCGCCGACGGGGACGGTATCGACGAGATGTCCCGCGCCTGTGCGGATCCGCCGCCGAAAGCCGATCTTGGTGACCTTCCAGGCGGGCGGGGGCTCCGGAAGCTCGTCCCGCATGGCGTTCGCCCCGTCGAGCACATCGAGCAGGGCGGCGAGCCCGGAGTCGAAGACGCCGTCGTATGCCAGCACAGCCACATCCATGACGGGAACGATATCGGACGCGTCGTTTCCGACACTGGGGGCGGCGGGCCCGGCCGCCTAGATTCCTCGATGTCCGGACGAGATCCGGTGCCCGGTACCGGCACCGCAGCTTTCACGAAACCCAGACAACGGGAGTGCACCATGACCAAGCTCGGACTGCTGGCACGGATCGAGGCCAAGCCCGAGTACGCCGACGAGGTCGAGGCCCTACTGCGTGACGCGTTGCAGCTCGCGCAGCAGGAGAACCACACCGTCACCTGGTTCGCGTTCCGGCAGAGCACCACCACCTTCGGCGTCTTCGACACCTTCGACGACGAGCAGGGGCTGCAGGGACACCTGCAGGGCAGGATCGCCGCCGCACTGATGGAGGCCGCGCAGACCATGCTCAGCGAGGCTCCGGACATCCGGCCGGTCGACCTGCTGGCGGTCAAGCTGCCCTGATCCAGGCGGCCCTGAGACACCAGGGTCCCTGACGGGCCGGGGCGCAACGCGCCGAGCAACAGCCCCGGCCCCATGGGCCTTTCAGCCTGACAGCCGGGCGGCAGCGTGGAGACCGCGCTGCCGCCCGGCGCCCCGCACATCACCGACGGACCCCCGAGAAGGGGGCAGTAAAGGACGGACAGCACCATGGCGCAGCCCGCCACGCAGAACCGCACCACCGGCCACACGCCCGCCGACGCGGCGCTCCCTGCCGGGACCCGCTCGCGCACGCACACCTGGGAACCGCCGAAGGGTTACGCGACCGCCGGTGGCCCCACGGGCATCGAGCTGGCCCGGATGAGCCTCGACGGACGTCTGCCCGAAGCCCCGATCTGCGGAACGCTCGGCTTCCGGCTGGTGGAAGCCGAGGAGGGACTGGCCGTCTTCGAGGGCGAACCCGGCGAACACCACTTCAACCCCATGGGCACGGTCCACGGAGACTACATGGCCACCATCCTCGACTCCGCGCTCGGTACCGCCGTGCTGACCGCCCTGCCCGCCGGCCGGGCGTACACCACGGTGCAGCTCGGCGTGAACCTGGTCAGGCCCGTGTTCGACACCACGCCGACGCTGCGCTGCGAGGGCAGGGCCGTCCATGTCGGCCGCACGACCGCGACCGCCGAGGCCCGGATCGTCGGGGCGGCCGACGGCAAGCTGTACGCGCACGGGACGGCCACCTGCGCCGTCTTCGCACTGCCCGACGCTGCCTGAAAGGCGAGGAGGACCGGCATGGCCACAACCACCGTCGTCAATCTGAAGGGCCACCGCGGCGATCCCGAGTACGCGGACGTGGTCTACGTCGGCCGGGCGATGCGCCGCGGCGGATGGGACCTCGAGGGCTCGCCGCTCGCGAGCCCGTTCCGGCCGGGACGCGACGGCACGCGCGAGGAGGTGATCGAGAAGTACCGCGCCCATCTCCTCGGCCGCCCGGACCTCCTCGCCCTGCTGCCCGGCCTCCGCGGCCGGAGACTGGGCTGCTGGTGCGCACCCGAACCGTGCCACGCCCAGGTGATTGCGGAACTGACCGAGTCACTGGCCTCCTAAGGGTTTGCAAAGAATCAACGTGTTGCTTCCCGCTCCGGGGCTCGTTGACGTGGTATACGCATCCCAGACGAAGCCCGCGGCCAACTCGCTGTGAAGTTCGCGGTGTTGTTCCCGCATCTGGACGAGCGGCAGCGGCGGCTGCTCATGGGTGCCGAGGCCCGGGTGCTGGGGCATGGCGGTATCCGGGCCGTCGCG
>NZ_JBSFJX010000318.1:0-6849 GCF_053598275.1 Streptomyces sp. NPDC001156
CCAAGAGGAAAGCGACGTCAGACGCGGGCGGCACCCGCGACCGATTTTCGCGCCGTCACCACGGCGCGGGCAACGCGCCACATGGACTTGAGTGAGCGGTATGTACCTGCCCAATCCACTGATGCCGGGCCAACGCAACACAGGGCGGTCCTGGGTGACCTCCACTCAGATCGGAACTGCACCCCACGTGATCGTGCCGGGGCCTAGGGGTGGCCGCGCGCCCTGGTCGGCAGGGACGTAGCGTCAGCGCATGGACTTCCGTATCACCGCTGAGGAGGAAGCGCTCGTCTTCCCGGCTCGCGGAGCTCCTGGACGGCGGCACGCAACCGCCGAAGACGCAGCTCGTCGAGGAGCTGGGCCAGGACATTCGGCAGCAGCTCGAAGGGCTCAAGGCGAAAGGCTGGATCCTCGTCCGCGCGGCTGCAGACGGAATGATGGTCGTCGATCTCACCGGGCCGGCGTGGAAGGCCGTCTGCAGCCGCCGCGACGTCGGCCGGTAACGGCCGTCGTGACGCTAGAGATTCGCCTACGCGATCCCATAAGGCCTGTGCTCTTCGGCCTCGCCCGGTGTAGCGTCGCTACAAGTAGTCGTGGTTCCGAAGTCCGTTCGCCCGTGACACACATCTCGGGCGTCTTTGCTGTTCAGCGCCTCTCCGGACCAAGGCGATCACCTCCGGATCCCGCACGGTGCGGGATTCCGAATTTCCTTGAGGGAGACAGGCATGGCCAGCGGCACCGTCAAGTGGTTCAACGCTGAAAAGGGCTTCGGTTTCATCGAGCAGGACGGCGGCGGCCCCGACGTCTTCGCCCACTACTCGAACATCGACGCCTCCGGCTTCCGCTCCCTGGAAGAGGGCCAGCGGGTCACGTTCGATGTCGGCCAGGGGCAGAAGGGCCCGCAGGCGGAGCACATCCGCCCCGAGTAACAACGCATAGACAGACCCCGGCCGGATGGTTACCGGCCGGGGTCTCTTGCTGCCCGGGTGAAAGGGCGACAAGCCAGTGCGCACCCCTGGCAGTGATCCGCCGCCCCGAACCCGCAAAGTCACAAGGGGACGTCGACCTGCTCCCCCACGGCGAGCACGTCCGCAGGCAGAGAGGTCTGGTGAGCTGGTCAGCCCGCCATCGACGGCTTCTGACAGCCAGCCGCGGTTGCGGTGGTTGCTGTACTCCGCCGCTGTACGGCAACGGCTCTGGAGGGCGCTTCTACGCTGGAGATTCCCGCAGGTCACCGGCCTCAGCGCCGCCTTTGGTTGATTCCCCGTCCCTGGATAGTCCACGGGCGCTGATGCCTGTTCGCATGTGCCGGACCGGACTACGGGACGAGTCGGGGCGGGGTTGCTGTTGTTGGAGGTGATCGCGGACAAGTGTGGGGTGGGAGGCTTCGGCAAGATCGTGTGATGCAAGTTCACCCTGGTGGACGGGGCGCGGGCCTCCGGTTCGCGTGCCGCGCGTGACGCCGACCCGCCTGGCGCCGATTCGTGACTCAACACAGACCATCATAAAACGTGCCTTTGGGTGGAATTCTGACTCACCGTGACACTTGCGCTGTAAATATTGATGTGACCGACCAGGCGGGCGCATCAGGCACCTGCCGTGAAAGGAGCACGGAATGCGGGTTTCCCGTCTTGCTGCCGCGCTGGGCGTCGCAGCCGCCGTCCTGCTGGGCGGCGCCACTGGCGCCAGCGCCGCAACCTATGCACCCTCGGCGGTACCTCATGCCACGCATGACCGTGGTCACGATCATGATGACTACGGGCGCGGCGACCGTGACGACCGCTGGGGCAACCACGACCGTGACGACCGGGGCAACCACAGCTGGGACCACGGCCGCTGGGGCCACCACGACCGAGACGACCGGGACAACCACGGCTGGGGCCACCGCCGCTGGGGCCACCACGACCGAGACGACCGGGGCAATCACGGCTGGGGCCACGGCCGCTGGGGCCACCACGACCGTGACGACCGGGGCAATCACGGCTGGGGCCACGGCCGCTGGGGCCACCACGACCGTGACGACCGCTGACCGCCCTTGGGGTGCCCTTCCGCTGTTGGGGGAGGGCACCCCTTCCGTGTGCCCCGTATGCCTTCTACCTCTAATCTTGCGCAATGCGCCGCTCTTCAGGGTGGTGGTGAGGCGCATCTCAGGACTGCTCTGACCTCGGCCGTGGGCACGGGTCCGCGGTGTTGGCCTCAGCTTACGGGGCGCTGCTGGCGCTCGATGTACTGCTTCACGACGGTGAGCGGCGCTCCTCCGCATGAGCCTGCGAAGTACGACCCGGACCAGAAGTGCCCGCCCCACAGGTACCGGCGGACGTGCGTGTCGTACTCCTTGCGCAGCAGTCGGGCGGAGACGCCCTTGAGGCTGTTGACCAGCTTGGAGAGCTGGACCTTCGGCGGATAGTGCACGAGTAGGTGCACGTGATCGTGCTCGCCGTTGAACTGCTTCAGCTCGGCCTCGAAGTCCTCGCACACCTCCCGCATGATCTCCTCGCACCTGTTCAACATGGCGTCGGTGAACACGCCGCGCCGGTACTTTGTGACGAACACCAAATGGACATGCAGGTCGAAGACAACGTGACGACCGGTGCGAACATCGGGATTCGGATTCCATCGCGGCGACATAAACCAACTGTAGTATGGTGATCGCTATGAGTGAAAACACCTTGGTGAAGCGGCAGTTCGGGCACCGTGCCCGGCTTGCACTGTCGCCTGCCGAGGTGTCGAGGGCCGATGCCCAGGCGCACGCGGCCCGCACGATGTGGAACCTGCTGCACGCCTGGTGGCAGATGATGCCGAAGGACAAGCGCACGCTTGCGAACGCCGATACCGCGATACGGCAGGCCCGCAAGGACCTCGATTTCCTTGCCGTCCTGCCCGCGCAGGCCGCGCAGGCGGTGCTGAAGACGTACTTCCAGGCGTGGAAGAACTGCTGGGAGGGCCGGGCCAACGCACCGAACTTCAAGGGCCGCTTGCGGTCCGCAATGAGCGTGGACGTCCCGCAGGGCCGCGACCTGAACATCAAGCGGGTGCACCGCCGCTGGGGCATGGTCAACCTGCCCAGGATCGGCCGAGTACGGTTCCGCTGGACCCAAGAGCTCCCCGTCGGCAAGCACGCCACCACTGATAACCGGATCACCGGCGCACGCCTGGTCAAGGATGCCCTCGGCTGGCACATCGCCTTCCGTGTCATGACCCAGGAGTCCACGCCCGCGCCCCACACCGGCCCCGAGGTCGGCATCGACGTGGGCGTCACGGTGCCCCTCGCTCTGTCCGACGGCAACCATCAAGACCACGGCCGCCCCGCCAGACTCCCGGACGGCACCGCCGACCGGGACAAGTGGCTCACCCCGAAGGAGAAAGCCAAGCTGCTGCGCCTGGAACGCGAAGCAGCGCACCGCAAGGGCTTTTGCACACGCGGTGAGAAGACGTCCCGCCGCTTGCAGCACACGTACGACCAGATCAAGCAGCTCCGCGCAAAAGCCACGCGCCGCGCCCTTGACTGGCAGCATCAGACCACCACCTACCTCGCCCGCACGTACGGCACGGTCGTGGTCGAAGCACTCACCATCACGAACATGGTCAAGTCCGCGAAGGGCACCGTCGAAGAGCCAGGCAAGAACGTCAAGCAGAAGGCCGGTCTCAACCGCTCCATCAGCCAGGAGGCATGGGGGCGCACGGTCACGATGCTGGCGTACAAGGCCGCCCGGTACGGCGCCACCCTGGTCAAAGTCCCAGCCCCCGGCACCTCCCAGCGCTGCTCTGCATGTGGCTTCACCACGCCAGGCAGCCGCAAGGACCAGGCCACGTTCGTATGCAGGAACCCGGACTGCGGCTTCGCGGCGAACGCCGACTGGAACGCAGCCCGGAACATCTTGCACCTGTACCGGATCGGCCTCGTGGCGATCCCGGCTGCCGGAAGGTGCAGTCGTCAGGCGCCAAAACGCGTCAAGCCCGCCGCCGCAAGGTAGGCAGGAATCTCCTTCCCGAGCTTGCGAGGGGAGGAGAGCACTTCAATGCATGACTGACGAGGGCTTCCGCGGATGGACGCAATCTGCGATCCGCTCGATTCCGACCGCAGCGATCTGGATTCGTATATCCGTGTCGTGCACGCGTTCAACGCGCGTTGGGTGCTGGACATCGACGGCGGGGCGGTGTGCGACACCCGCTTTAGGAGTTCATTCGTTGCACAGCAGGACCTGGAACTGCTGCGGGATCATGTCGTTGCCGGAGAGCGCCAAGGCGAGCCCATGACGGCGCAAAAGCAACTGATCGCTGACCTGCTGGCGTTCCGACAGTGAGTTGCCCCGTGTGCTCTAGCTCGGACGACTGGTGCAGCCGCTGGGGATTTCGCTGCGATCCCGATCTCCATGCCTAAAGGCTTGCAGATCATTAACATGTCGTCTTGATCTTGTTCTGGGGCGGCTCGCCGGTTTGGGTGAGGCCCGAGGCTGGAGGGCTGCGAGGATCACGGGTGGTGTCGTTGCGGGTGGGATGACGATGACGTGTGCCTCGAGCAGTTTCCTGTTCTTCAGGAGGGTGCGGTGCATCGCGGTGCGGCTGTTGCCGAACAGCACGGCGAGCGGTTCCGCGGCCAGGGTGACCCGCAGATGGGGCACGGTGGCCAGCCGCAAGCGCCGCGCCGCCGGGCGGCGACAACGACGGTGTCCGTCACCTCCTTGAGAGCCCCTGGGGAACAGGTCAGGCTGAGTGCTGATCTCTCAGCACTCAGCCTGACCTGGCATTTCACTGTCGGGGTGGCGGGATTTGAACCAGAAGTGATGGGTCGAGTCTTTGACCTGCGGCCGGGCAATTGATCAATGCTGTGGCCTGCGACTTATCTGCCAGCGGCTGTCCGCGTTGGTCGTCATTGAGCACCCTTCGCTGGCCCCGACACGGGTGTTCCAGTTGCGGATCAGCTCTGCGCGACGACGCGCACGCTGGTCAGACGCTGATCGGCCGCGTCTGGCAAGAACATGCTGGCTGCGACTCCGGTGATCAGGTAGTCGAGCACGGGCTCGGTCAGGCGTTCACCGGGCAGGACAACGGGGATGCCGGGCGGGTAGGGGGTGATCATCTCGGCGGCGATTCTTCCCGGGGCCTCGGCAGCGGGAACTTTTGCGTGCTGGGAGAAATAGGCGTCGCGGGGCAGCCGGACCTGGTCCATGCGCAGATCGGCGGGTGACGGGACGGCGACCCGGGGGATATTCCGGAGATCGGCGGCGTGGTCGGCCAGGTCGCGCAGTGCCGTGAGGAGACGCGCGGTCTGCTCGTTGTCGGCGTGGGTGAGTTGGGCGCTGATACGCCGGTGGTCGAAGAGGTGGACGTCGATGTGATGGTTCTCCCGCAGCCAGTCGGCTGCCCGGTAGCCGCTGGTGCCCAGTTCGCTGATGTCCGTCACGACCGGCAACGGGTCGAAGCCGGCGGCGAGGTGGGGGCCGCAGAAGTCCGTCGCGTCGTTGACGTGGAAGCCGTCGATCGTCTCGATGGCCGTGCGGGTGCGTTCGGCCAGTTCCAGGGCCTTGCCGATGAGGTCGCGGCCTTGCTGGACCATCTGCCGGCGCCAGGCATCGATGCTGGCGTAGAGCAGGACGTTCGGGCTCGTCGTGCCGAGCAGGTCGGCACGAGAGGCCAGCTCGGCGGGATCGATGAGGTCACCCTGGAGGTGGAACACCGAGCCCTGCTCCAGCCCGCTGCCCATCTTGTGGATGCTGGTCACACAGATGTCGGCGCCCGCGTCCATGGCCCACGACGGCAGACCGTCGTGGAAGGGCAGATGCGCTCCCCACGCCTCGTCCACGATGAGCGGCTTGCCGCGACGGTGACAGATGTCCGCGATGGCCGTGAGGTCGGCCGCGGCTCCGTACGGGGTCGGGCTGGTGACCAGGGCTCCGTCGGCATCGGGGTGCTGGGCGAACGCCTTGTCGTGGGCGGCCGCCGACGGGGGGTGGGCGATGTGCCGCATGTCATCCCACTGGGGCTCCACCCACACAGGATCGACGCCGGACAGGATGAGGCCGGCAACGACCGACTTGTGCGCATCGCACCCTACGAGGAGCTGGTGGCCAGGACAGGTCACGGCCAGCATGGCGGCTTTCACCGACAGGGAGCTGCCGCACGTCGAGAAGAACGTGTGGTCGGCGTGCACCGCGTCGGCCATGAGTTCCTCGGCCCGCTCCAGAACGCGGGCACGGGTGAGACGGTCGTCAAGCCCGCCGTTGGCCAGGACGTCGCCGAAAAAGACGGCGTCCCCCAGCACGGCTCGAGCTCGGGGGTCCGCGCCACGTGCCTGCTTGTGGCCGGGCGGTGTGAATCCCAGCTCGTCAGCGTCGTGATACCGGGCGAGCGCGTCGAGTACGGGTGCTTCATCGTGGTTCAGACCCATGTGTCAGCGGGTTCCCGAAACCGCGACGGACATACGCTTTGGGCTGCCCCGGCGGGGGTGGAGGCCGGCCGCGACATCATGACCAGCGCGCCGGTGACCGTGGAACCGCAGGCCTCCGTGGCCAACGTGGCCTGGCTGATGCGTGACCAGAACATCGGCGCTGTCCTGGTCACGGAGAAGGATCACCTGCGCGGACTGGTGAGCGACCGCGACCTGGTCATACGGGCCCTCGCGCAGGGCGCGGACCCGGAACAGACGACCGTGGCCGACGCGTGCAGCGAAGATGTGTTCACCATCAGCCCGGACGACGAGCTCGACCGCGCGATCGAGATGATGCGCGAGCACTCAATCCGCCGCCTCCCCGTCGTCGAGGGCGACCATCCGGTCGGAATCGTCTCGCTCGGCGACCTGGCCATCGAACGCGACCCCCGGTCGGCGCTCGGCGACATCAGCGCGGCGCGGCC
>NZ_JBSFJX010000319.1:0-6798 GCF_053598275.1 Streptomyces sp. NPDC001156
CCCACGACCAGCCAGAACTACACCATCCACACCGCCATCACGTTCTTCGAGCACGGGCTCGCGAACCGCTCACGGAAGTAAACGCAACGGTGTTGACGACGACCTCGTGGCTTCTGGCCTCTCCGCCCGGCCATTTCCGAACGCGGGGGCACGGACCGGCCACCGGCCGAAGGGTGCCGAGTTTCTTCGAGGAGCGTGAAATGGTGGAGAAGTCTGGCGATGTCGCGACAACAGGCCCCGACAAGCCGGCGGTCGTCGGGTCCGGCAGCCCAGACCCGACGGCGCAGGACACCGAGGGCAAACTCGCCGAAGTTCTGGCAGACCTCGTGTCCATCGAACGGGTTCCGGCCGAAAGCCACTTCTTCAACGACCTTGGCGCCAATTCCTTGGTCATGGCTCAGTTCTGCGCGCGCATCAGGAAGCGCTCGGATCTGCCGTCGGCGTCCATGAAGGACATCTACCGGTACCCGACGATCCGAAGCCTGGCAGCAGGTCTCACGGCGACCACACCCTCCCCTGTCGAGACATCGCAGCTGTCGCAGCCGGTTCCGGCAACATCGCCAGCACCGGTGAACTCGGGGAACACGCTGGATTATGTTCTGTGCGGAACGCTCCAGTTGACGGCCTTCCTGGCCTATTCCTTCGTCACCGGACTTGTCGCCGCCCAAGGCTACGAGTGGATCGCCAACGGTCCGGGGCTTGTCGACATCTATTTACGGTCCGTCACGTTCGGCGGCATCGCATTCATCGTGATGATCACGTTCCCGATCGCGGCCAAATGGATCCTCATCGGGCGCTGGAAGTCCGATGAGTTCCCGGTCTGGAGTCCGACCTATCTGCGCTTCTGGATCGTCAAGGTACTGCTCCACGCCAACCCGATGATCTTCTTCGTCGGGAATCCGCTGTACGTGCTGTACCTGCGGGCGCTCGGCGCACGGATCGGCAAGGGAGTCACGATCCTTTCCCGCCAAGTCCCGGTCTGCACCGACCTGCTCACGATCGGCGCCGGTACGGTCATCCGCAAGGACTCGTACTTCCTCTGCTACCGCGCGCACGCCGGACGCATCCAGACCGGCCGGGTCACCCTCGGCCGGGACGTCTACATCGGCGAGAAGACCGTCCTCGACATCGGCACCACGATGGGCGACGGAGCTCAGCTCGGACACGCATCCGCCCTGTATCGCGGCCAGGTGATTCCGGACGGCGAGCGGCACCACGGAGCCCCGGCACAGCCCACGGAGATCAACTATGTGAGGGTGGCACCGGCCCGGTGCGGCACCATGCGTCGGACCGGCTTCAGCCTCGCCACCGTGCTTCAGCTCTTCCTGCTGTACATTCCGCTGGGCGTCGGCGGCGTGTACATGCTGTTCGACCAGATTCCGACGCTGGGCGACCGGCTGAACCCGGACACGAATGACATCCCGGCCACAGAACTCCTCGTCGACGCACTGGTCGTGTCCGCCGTGCTGTTTTTCGGCTTCGTCGTCATGGGCCTCGCCGCTCAGTACACCCTTCCGCGCCTGGCGGCTCTGGCGATCAAGCCCGACAAGGCCTATCCGCTCTACGGCTTCCATTACGGCGCGCACCAAGCGATTGCGCGCTTCACGAACATCAAGTTCTTCGCCTGGCTCTTCGGCGACAGCTCGTACATCGTCCACTATCTTCGCGGCCTCGGATACGACTTGTCCCGGGTCGAGCAGACCGGGTCCAACTTCGGCACAGAAGTGCGCCATGAGTCCCCGTACCTGGTCTCCGTGGGCAGTGGAACGATGGTGGCCGACGGGCTCTCCATCGTCAATGCGGAGTACTCGAGTACGTCCTTCAAGGTGTCCCGGGCCACTATCGGCGCGCACAACTTCCTCGGCAACCAAATCGCCTATCCCGCAGGCGGGAGGACCGGCGAGAACTGCCTGCTGGCAACCAAGGTGATGGTTCCCCTCGACGGCGAGATCCGCGAGGGAGTCGGACTACTCGGCTCGCCACCCTTCGAGATCCCCCGAACGGTGGAACGCGACTCCCGCTTCGACCACATGAGCACCGGGGACGAACTACGCCGCAACCTGTCCGCGAAAAACCGCTACAACCTCCGCTCGATGGCTTTCCATCTGTCCCTGCGGTGGCTGCACACTTTCGTCCTCACGGCCTTCGGTCTGGTTTCACTCCGGCTGTACGGCGTCATCGGGCATGTGGTGATCGCCACCTACCTGGCACTCACTCTCACGTTCACCACCGTCTACTTCGTTCTGATCGAGCGCTGCATCGCGTCGTTCCGCCCGCTGCGCCCCCAGTTGTGCTCCATCTACGACCCCTACTTCTGGTGGCACGAGCGTCTGTGGAAGGTGCCGGACGAATACCTCAACGTTTTCAACGGCACGCCCTTCAAGAACATCGTCTCGCGACTGCTCGGTGTGCGGATCGGCCGCCGAGTCTTCGACGACGGTTGCTACGTGACCGAGCGGACGCTCACCACCATCGGGGACGACTGCATGCTCAATGCGGGGACCAAGATCCAGTGTCACTCGCAGGAGGACGGCACCTTCAAGTCCGACCACAGCACCCTCGGCGCAGGCTGCACCCTCGGAGTCGGCGCCCTCGTGCACTACAGCGTGACCATGGATGACGGCGTCGTACTGGCGCCCGACTCCTTCCTCATGAAAGGCGAAGAAGTCCCCGCGCACGCACGCTGGGGTGGAAACCCCGCAGCCCAGATGCCGGATACTCCCGGGGAGACCCGCGGCATCGGCCCGGCACCGGCAGCAGCTACATCCTCCGCGGGCGACGCCGCGACGGCGAATTGAGGAAGGCCGCTCCATGGGATCGCACGCACAGCCGGACGTGAGCCTTGGGCGGTGTGCTGACCGCCGGCCGATTCGCCGCGGTTTTCTCGTGGGTGCGGGAGCCGGTGGTAAGCGTGTTCGACTCCGAGGCGGCAGTGCCTGACGCCGTGGCGGCCAAGGTGCGGGGGCCGGCACGTGATCCGGGAGCGCAGGTGAGCCCGGTACGCCTGGCCACGCACGCGGCGGTGACGGCTTCTCCGCCCCGGGTCCGGGGCCAGCGCCGGATGGGCGTCCTGCTCTGTCTCGCCGCCAGGCATGGGGAGCGTCCTGGCCTGTTGTGACGTGCAGCCGGACGGTGATGGTCCAGGCGTCGTAGATGTGCTGCAACCACCGCCCTGCTTCCAACCCCGCTCGTCCTGACCGGACAAGAGATCACTCGATGACACATGATCAAGTTGCGTGATCACGGCCGACGACAAGGTCACTCATACCGAAGCACCGCCAGGTCACCCCACTCGACCTGCGAAGTCAGCACGGAAGATCCTCTTCCGGGCTCATGGCGTGCTCCCTCTTGACAATCTATTCAGTCATCAAGAACTCTGCATGACGTTATGCAGGCCCGGCAACCCGAGGTCCGTCGGCAACAGGACCGAGGAGGGACAACGGATCATGGCAGAGGCTCTCGTCGAGCAACGCTCCATCGATGTCGTACCGGACGAGGAACGACACGGGACCGCCTTCTCACAGTTCACACTCTGGCTCGGTGCCAACCTTCAGATCACTGCCGTGGTGACCGGCGCACTCGCCGTCGTCTTCGGCGGGGACGTCGTCTGGTCGCTGGTCGGCCTGGTAGTGGGCAACTTGCTGGGCGGCGCCGTGATGGCGCTGCACTCCGCGCAGGGTCCCAAGCTGGGCCTCCCGCAGATGATCCAGTCGCGCGCCCAGTTCGGCGTGCGCGGCGCAGTGGTCCCGCTGCTGCTCGTGATCCTGATGTACGTCGGGTTCTTCGCGAGTGGCACGGTACTCGCGGGTCAGGCGGTCGGCGAGCTCACCCACACGAGCCACACCTCAGGGATCGTGATCTTCGCCGTCGTCACGGCGGTCACGGCGGTCGTCGGCTACCGCGTCATCCACGCCCTCGGCCGTTTCGCGAGCGTCGTCTGTGCGCTCGCCTTCATCTACCTGGCCATACGCCTGCTCGACAACGTGGACCTGTCGACGCTGCTGCAGAACGCGCACTTCTCGCTGCCGATGTTCCTGCTCGCGATGTCGCTGTCGGCGTCCTGGCAACTCGCGTTCGGACCGTACGTCGCGGACTACTCGCGCTATCTGCCGCGCACCACCTCCGGCCGGGCGACCTTCTGGTGGACCCTGTCGGGCTCGGCGCTCGGCTCGCAGTGGTCGATGACGTTCGGCGTGCTGGTGGCGGCGACGGCGGGCGACAAGTTTCTCGCCAACCAGGTCGGCTACGTCGTCGGCCTCGGCGGCGCGGGCCTGATCGCGTCGTTCCTCTACTTCGTGATCGCGCTCGGCAAGCTGACCGTCAACGTGCTCAACACGTACGGCGGCTTCATGTCGATGGTCACCAGCGTCAGCGGATTCCGCGGCCAGCGCGTGCTCTCGCAGCGCGGCCGGGCCGCGTACATCGCTCTGATCATGATCGCGGGCACGGCGGTCGCGCTCCTCGGCAAGGACAGCTTCCTGGCCTCGTTCAAGGACTTCCTGCTCTTCCTGCTGACCTTCTTCACGCCGTGGTCGGCCATCAACCTGGTCGACTACTACCTGATCTCGAAGGAGCGCTACGACATTCCGGCGCTCTTCGACCCCGCAGGCCGCTACGGGGCCTGGCGCTGGGACGCGCTCGGGGTCTACGCGGTGGGTCTGCTCGCCCAACTGCCGTTCCTCTCCACCGCCTTCTACACAGGCCCGCTGGTCGCCCCGCTGGGCGGCGCGGACATCTCCTGGGTCGTCGGTCTCGTGGCGCCCGCGCTGCTGTACTGGCTGTTGGCCCGGCGAAACCCGACCCTGCCGGCGGGGAAGCAGCCCAACACCGTGACGGGGGCCAGCCCAAGGGCCGAGGCCGAGGCCGTATGAGGCCGAGCCCCATGCGGTGAGGCGGACCAGTCGCTCGCAGCGGCAGACGGTCGCTGCGAGCGAGTCCGAGCAAGGCCGGAGAGTTCCGGGCATGGCGCTCGTAGGGGGCATGAGCCCCCGGTAGCCGGTCAGCCGGGAGAAGGTGCGCTTGACGACCCATGCGCCGCGCCCCAGTCGTTCGCTGGACTCGACTCCTTTGCACGCCATGCGGACGCCGATGCGCTGGCCACGTAACCGATGCTTCGGCATTACCGCGGCGGCCAAGCGCTTCACGTGGTGCCGGAGTGCAAAGGTTTACTCGACGACATAGCGGGGCTTCCCCAAAAGCAAGGCGGGGAAGCCCGTCAGTGCGCCCCACGGCCAGCCGTCACAACCGCTCTCTCGCAGCCCCCCGCGTCGGTCAGCCCGCCGCACTGCGTGTACGTCACACCCCAGAGCTACCGGACCACACCACCTCTCATCGGGCGAACGACTCCGTCATCACCCATCAACTTCAGCAGTGTCGCGTCAGGCAACGTTCGCCGCGTCGACGACTTCCTGCAGCCGCTCATCGGTGGCACGACGGACCCGCCAGTTGACCTACCGGCGGATCATGCTGCCCTGCTTCTTGTGGCCGGCATGGTCGGTGCCCTCGAGGGTGAACTGGACCTCGATGCGACTTAGCCCAGCTGGTCGAGACCGTTCACCGCTGTACCGTGATCGGTGAGGAGCGCTCTTGATCACCTGACTGGAGACCGACAAGAGCGCCCAGCGCGGCCAATCTGAGATTCAGCGTGCGGAAGGCGGGCGGTCCCCACTCGGTACGCATCGTGGAGCTGCGCGCCCCCGCCGCGGCCGACTGCCTCGTACCGGCCGCCCAGCGCTTCTCGCTCGCGGAGACGGGCGCTGCCCACCGAACGCTCGAGATGCGGCCAACGGTCGCGATGGTGATGCTCAAGCCCTGAACGCGAGGGTCGCTCCAGCGGGCGGAGCCACCGATCGGCGGCATGTTGAAGAGCGATCTTCCCGGGCGATGGCCTTGACGCGCCCACCTCCGTAAGTCAGTACTTACCGTTCGTGGGCACTTACCAAGCTGGCGATCCGCTGGGCGCTCTGGGGGATCCCACCAGGCGCGCAATCGTCGAGCGCCTGGCTGACAGGCCTCGCGCGGTCGGCGAACTCGCCGACGAACTCCCGGTCAGCAGACCGGCGGTGTCCCAGCACCTGAAGGTGCTGAAAAACGCCGGGCTCGTGCGCGAGCGAGCGGACGGCACTCGCCGGATCTACCGGCTCGACCCGGCCGGCGTAGCCGCGCTGCGCGATCAAACTCGACACGTTCTGGAACCGGGCGTTGGCCGGCTACCAGGACGTCGCCGAAGAACCGGAAGAGGAAAATTCATGACCCAGGAAGCCACCACCGTGGTCCGCAGAGAGATCGTCGTCGACGCCGCTCGAGCGGGCGTTCACCGTGTTCACGGAGCGGTTCGGCGACTTCAAGCCGCCGGAGCACAACCTGCTCGCGATGGAGATCGCCGAGACCGTGTTCGAGCCGAAGGTCGGTGGCCATATCTACGACCGCGGCGTGGACGGCAGCGAGTGCCGCTGGGCGCGCGTCCTCGCCCACGAGCCGCCGGACCGGGTCGTGTTCAGCTGGGACATCGACCGTTCCTGAGGACTGAGCATGAGTTGCACGGGCTCAGTCGGGCGCTCCGAACGGTGTTGGGCGTCCTGGTCTCCCGCGTTCGCGCCGCGTCCGGTCCCAGCGGATCGTGTCCGTGGTCCAAGGATGCGGGGGCGGGTTCCCTCACGCACTCGGGTGCCGCTTGCGGCCTGGGCGGTCCGATGCCCCACATGATCGCTCTGGTCGTGTGGGGGCGGTGCCGTCCGTCGCCGGATGCGGTGCCCCAGGGCGCGCCTGCCGATCGCGATGCTCGCGGCCTCGTGACGG
>NZ_JBSFJX010000320.1:0-6783 GCF_053598275.1 Streptomyces sp. NPDC001156
ACCGAGGAGGGCGTCCCGCAAGGCGGGATCATCTCCCCGGCGCTGATGAACGTGGCCCTGCACGGGATGGAAGAGGCTGCCGGAGTCCGCTACCGCCTCACCGGCCCACGGGCTGGTGAACTGGCAGTGGGTTCTCCGACTCTGATCAGATACGCCGACGACCTGGTGGTGCTCTGTCACAGCCAGGAGGAGGCTCAGCAGGTCAAGGAGCGACTCACCCGGTGGCTCAGACCCCGGGGTCTGGCCTTCAACGAGGACAAGACGCGCATTGCGTACCTTGATGAGGGCTGTGATTTCCTGGGCTTCACCGTCCGCCGCTATCACGGCATGCTGCTGATCAAGCCGAGCAAGGCATCCGTGCGACGGATCCGGGCACGGCTCACCGCCGAGGTGCTGGCTCTTCGGGGGCAGAACGCGGCGGCGGTGATCGCCAAGCTCAACCCGATCATCCGGGGCTGGGCTGCCTACTTTCGGGGTGTGGTCTCCAGCGAGGTGTTCACCTCGCTGGACAACCACGTGTGGAAACTGGTCTACAAGTGGGCCCGGCACACACACCCGAACAAGCCGAACGGCTGGGTGACATCCCGGTACTTCGGCCGGTTCAACGAGTCCCGGCAGGACCGGTGGGTGTTCGGTGACCGCGAGAGCGGCCGCTATCTCACCAAGTTCGCCTGGACCCGGATCGTCAGACATCAACTCGTCGTCAAAGGGGCGTCCGTGGACGACCCGACGCTGACTGAGTACTGGGCCTCGCGGCGACGCAGGAACAAGCCCCCGCTCAGCCCGCGCCTGCTGAGTCTGCTCCAAAGGCAGCACGGCCGGTGCCCGCTCTGCGGAAGTCTTCTCCTGCACGCCGACCGGCAGCCGCAGAGCCCCCAGGAATGGGAGCAATGGCTGCGGGCGATCCGGACGGCGGTACGCGCGAACGCGCTCACCGCCGAACGGGACGGAAGCCAGTCCGACGATCTGGTCGCCTTCCGACTCACCCACGTTCATTGCCACCGCTGGCGCGGCGGCAATGAACAACAGCGACCAGCCATTCTGGCTGCCCGTGGGCCTTCAGGGCCTGCTTGAGCCGGATGCGGTTAACGCCGCCCGTCCGGTTCTGAGGGGGGTGCGGCGCAGCAATGCGCCGCACCTACCCGACAGGTCGAGTCCGCCTTCTACGCCCTGCGGCACACTCTGCAAGCAGGGCTGGTCCTGCGCTCGTGCGATCCGGCCAGCCTGGAGCAGGAGATGTGGGCCGGCCTGATCGTCTATCAACTGCTGCGCAGGGTCATGACGGACGCGGCCCTGGCCTGCGAAGGGGCGGATCCGGATCGGATGAGTTTCACCGTGGCCCTGGAATGCGCCCGCGACCAGGTGGCCCTCGCCTCCGGCATCGAGTACACCGGTCTTACCGCTGACGGGACGATCGGCGCCGCCGTGCTGGAGTCCCCGATGCCTCCGCGGCGCCTGCGCGTCAGCGCGCGGAAGGTCAAGTGCAGCACCTCGCGCTACGCGTCCCGGGCTGACGACGAACGCGCTACGACCAGTATGAACGTCACACACCTGGCCATCGACATCCACGACGGGCACGTCCCCTTCGCCATCCCCGAAACACCCGCGCCCGCCGGTGGCGGGCCGCATCCATCGTCCCGGGTGTCGCGCAGGGAGCAGGTCATCCAGCTGCTGCTGACCCACCCTGTCCGCTCCTGGACCGCCCGGGAGATCGCCTACGCACTGGGCTACCCCAAGCACAAAGTCATCGCCGGGCAGTTGTGCCAGTGGGCGATCACCGGGGTGCTCGAACGCACCGCTCCCGGCGCTTACACGGTGGCCCCCGCCTGGGCCGATCCAGCCCATCCAGGACGAGCCGTACATACCAGCAAGGAACGCACTGTCGCGTTTCTGCGCGCGAACCCGGACCGCTCTTGGAAGGCCCGCGAGATCATCGACGCCCTCGAGTATCCCCCGGCCCGCCACCGTGGTCTGGTCAACGAGCTATGCCGTTGGGTCCGGGACGGCATCCTCGAACGAACCAGCCCTGGCAGCTACAAGCTCCCCAACCCCATCGATTTGACCTGCGGCGTTTCCGCTTAACTTCCGGGCATTGGTCCAGGGCCAGGTGCGGTCGAGGTGCAGGGTGCGCCTGCGGGCGTGGGCGGTGAGCCGGGCGGGCAGGTGGTAGAGCTTCATCCGGATGGTCTCCGGCTCGGCTGCGGCGAGTTCGGGCTCGTCGGGCAGGAGGAGGAGCCGGGTCCATGCGTCGAGGTCGGCGGCGATCGTGGCGGCCAGTACCCAGGCGGTATTGAGCTGCCAGGACTTCGAGGGCAGCAGCCCGAGACCGATCCGCTTGATCGCTTTGACGCGGTCCTCGACCTCGGCGTGATCACGGTAGAAGGCGTCCACGAACCACACCTGCCCGGAACCGGACACCCCGGAAAGCCCCTGGTATGCGGGGATGTTCGTGGCGATGATCTGGTAGCGCCAGCCGGTGCGCTTCTCGAAGACGGTCAGCTTCTTCGCGTCCCGCCGCGAGGGCTTGACCCGGCGCACGATCAGCCGCATTCCCTTCGGCCAGCCGGTCAGGTCGCGGACCCCGGTCAGCTCGGCGACCTGGTAGGAGATCCATTCGCCGTCGGGTCCCTTGATCTCGTGGACCTCGCCGTCCTGCCGCAGCGCGGCCGTCCACACGTTCTCGGGCAGCAGCGCGATGGCCTGCTCGTCCGTTTCGTTGATGGCCCAGCCGGTCACCCAGCGCACCCGGCGCCGGCTGGTGGACAACTGCTGGAGATGGTCGAGGACGTCGTGGCTGAAGGCCGCGCCGTCGATCCGGACCAGCAGCTTCGACCACAGCGGCAGCGGGAGTTGCCGCAGCGCGGCGGCCAGGACCGTCTTGTGGTCGGCGACGTCGTTGGGCGGCGCGTTGCCGGGCCGCAGCAGCATGGCGACGCACTCGCGGGTGTTGGCCACCCACGCCCCCAGCGGCATGTGGCCGAAGCTGCCCTTGAAGGTACCCGCCGCGCCTTCCTTCCGGCTGGTGCAGGTGACGATGGTCGCGTCCAAATCGAGGACGTACCAGCCGGTCACCTCCCGGCCGCACACCGAGATCCAGGGGAAGCCGCCGGGCCGCAGGGCGAGCAGCATCCACACCACGCGACGTATAACGGCGCGGGCACGCTCCACCCGGGCCGCGACCGGGCCGTCGATCGCCGCCAGGGCGCGGCGCAGGGTGCTGTCCGAGACCGGCCGCGGGAACACCGCCCGCCAGTGGTACTGGAGTTGCTCGGCCTGAAGGACGTTCGTCGCGCCGAGCACGATCGCACAGGCCAGCTGGACCAGCGCCATGCCCCGATCACGCCAGCCCGGCCCGGCGCCCTTCGGCAACGCCGCACTCAGCGCGGTGACCAGGCCGACGCGGTCGGCGACCTTCCGCAGCAGCACCACGCCCGCGTGGCCGATCAGGTTCTTGCCGTCGGCCCGCACAGCAAGCCGATGATCCCATTCGGTAGCCTGCACCTGTCGGGTGCCTCTTCTCTGCGACGGTTTTGATCTAGGCAATCCAGATCATCGCAGGTGGGAGGCACCCTTCTTCTGTCGGGGCATCAGGTCACAGCCGTAGCTGAACACACGAGGTTGATGCACCGCCGCGAGATACCCTCCGGACCCCCAGTGATCCACCGCCACCGGCCCAGACGCCGGGTGCGGCGGATGACTGCTGCCCTCACCGCGCTGCTCACACTCGCCGTCACCGCCCTCACCATCGGCCTGGCCACCGGTGTCCCGGCCGCCGCTTTCTCGTCCGCCCCGCGCGCGTCCGCCTCCGCGGGTACAACGGGCTTCGGCTGCGCCCATCCCGTGCGAGCGGGACAGGTCCGCTGTTTCGGCGTCCTGAAGGCCCACCGCACGGCCTCGGGCCGCATGTCACCGTTCACCACCGGATCCCCGACCACGGTGGGGTACGTGCCGTCCGATCTGCGTTCCGCCTACCACCTGGGCGGTACCTCGGGATCCGGTCGCACGGTGGCGATCGTCGACGCCATGGACGACCCGAAAGCCGAGTCCAACCTGGCTACTTACCGCAGGGCCTACGGTCTGCCGTCGTGCACCACCGCCAACGGCTGCTTCCGCAAGGTGAATCAGAGCGGCCACGCGTCGCCGCTTCCCTCCGGTGACTATGGATGGGCCGAGGAGATCAGCCTGGATCTCGACATGGTCTCGGCGGCATGCCCTGGCTGCCATATCCTCTTGGTCGAGGCGAACTCGGCGAACGCCGCGGATCTCATGAAGGCCGAGGACACCGCCGCCACCACTTCGGGCGTCATCTCTGTCTCCAACAGCTGGGGCGGCTCCGAGGACAACACCATCACCTCCGCCGACTCGCACTTCCACCACTCCGGCGTCGCGATCACAGCGAGCTCGGGTGACTCCGGTTACGGCGCCTCCTGGCCGGCCTCCTCCCCGTACGTCACCGCCGTGGGCGGCACCTCGCTGAGCAAGGTGTCCAACTCGCGCGGCTGGACCGAGACCGCCTGGAGCGGCTCGGGCTCGGGCTGCTCGGCATACGAGGCCAAGCCGTCCTGGCAGCATGACTCCGGATGCGCCAAGCGCACCGTCGCCGATGTGTCCGCGGTCGCCGACCCCAACACCGGGGTGGCGGTCTACGACACGTACAACAACTGCGGCGGCGGATCGTTGTGCGACACCGAGCTTCAGCTCGGTCTCGCACAGGGTGCCGACGGATGGGTCCAGGTCGGAGGCACCAGCGCCTCGTCGCCGATCATCGCGAGCGTCTACGCACTGGCCGGAAACACCTCTCAGGTCGTCAACGGCTCGTACCCGTACAGCCACACGTCGGCGCTCGACGACGTCACTTCTGGCAGCAACGGCTTCTGCGGAGGCAGTTACCTGTGCACCGCGGGGCCGGGATACGACGGGCCGACCGGTCTCGGCACGCCCAAGGGCACCGGCGCCTTCTGACACGGCGCTTTCTGACCGACAAGGGCTGGGCTCGCGTGCACTGCTGCCGCGCGAGCCCGTACCGGCACCTGGACCGGGACGATACCGATCGCGGTGTCCGCCGGGCCGCAGAACCCCTGCGACCCCGTGCTCTATGAAGGCACGCTCAAGGAGTACCAGGCCGACATCGCCAAGCGCTCTACCCCTGTCGCCGCGGACACAGCGACGCTGGAGATGACCGTGCAGGGCCGCAGCAAGGAGAAAGTAATCCTCCGAACCTTGTCCATCGCGTCGGTCACCGAAGACCCCGTGCCTACCAACGGCATCATGGTCACGAGTTCCGGATGCGGAGCCGCACAGGATCGTCACGTGTTCAACGCCGACCTCAGCCGACGCCCCGTCGAACTCACAGGCGCACCCGAGGACACCCTGACCGCAGGACCCACACGCATCTCCCGCTTCCCGTACAACGTCGGTCCCGACGACCCACAGGACTTCCTCATCCACCTCCACAAACTTCCCCAGAACAAAATCGTGTCCTTCAAACTCGTCCTGCGCTGGGTCGCCGACGGCAAAACCGGCACCACACAGCAGACTTACAGCGTGATCACGGGCGTTCCCAACTCCGTCAAGCGGTACACGCGCAACATGTACGACGCACTCGTCCCCGCCAACTAGAGCCTGTTGGGAAAGTGCTGGTCACGGCCAACAACGTCTGGCTCCGCCGTGCTGGTTGTCAGTCTCTCGTAGGCTCTCAGCGACCTGATCGGAGGGATAGCCATGGAAGACCCGACGGGCATCGCAGCGCTGGCCAAGATTCTTCCTCCAGATCTTGGCACTGACGGCGCTGGCGCCTGGTCCGGTTTACCCAGCGCCGTACCCTCGCCGACGAACACCACTGGCGCGCGATCCAGCCGAGAGCAGTCCCGGGCTAGAACGTGGCGATGTTCGGCGCCGGACATGTCGGGCCGGCACAGTTGGCGCCGGTGTACCGGGCACTGCGCAAGGCCTTCGAGGACAGCAAGAACGAGCCGGGGGCGGCGGATTTCCACTACGGCGAGATGGAGATGCGCGCCACGACCGCGACGGAACCGCGCCCGCCGAACGCGGCCTGCTGTGGGGCTACTGGATGCTGTCTGGCTACGGCCTACGCGCCTCCCGGGCCCTGGGCTGGCTCGCTGCCGCCATGCTCGTCACCATCCTGCTGCTGATGGGCTTCGGAATCCCGAAGGACTCCCCGAAGCAGGAAGCGACCGGCACCGTGCCGCCCGGCGGAGGCAAGGTCACCTTCGAGATAGACAAGGACGACCCGAAGAACCCCACCGGGAACAGGTTCACCGGCGTGCGCTTCGAGAAGGCCCTGAACATCACCCTCAACTCAGTGGTGTTCCGCTCCAGCGGCCAGGACCTGACCACCGCCGGCACCTACATCGAGATGCCCTTCCCGTCTGCTGGAGCCCACTCTCCTTGCCCTGGCCGCCCTCGCCGTACGAGGCCGCATCAAACGCTGATCACCGCCGCGAACCACCGCACGAAGGATGACCCCACGACCGAGCGCGTTACCGTCCTTGTCCTGCTGCCGCTCGACGCGCCCGGCCGCTGGTGCGAGCGCCACGGCAACCGCTGCATCGCCACCTGCGGGAGCGTCGGCGTCATCGCCCAACGGGGTGAAGAGCTCCCCTTCATCCCCCGGCTCGGCGACACCCTTGTGTGGGACGGTGAGCGGATCACCGTGCTGGAGCGGCCGCGCCCCAACGCGCACGAGAGGAGGAGCCCATGACCGCTGACCTGGTGGCGTTCCTGCGCGCCCGGCTCGACGAGGACGACCGGGCGGCGCGCGCT
>NZ_JBSFJX010000321.1:0-6762 GCF_053598275.1 Streptomyces sp. NPDC001156
CGTTTTTTATAGCGTTGCAAATACGCATCGGCCCCCGCCCGGGGGGGGGGGGGCGGTTGGGGCCCCCCCCCCCCCGGCCCGGTCTCCCCCCCCCCCCGCGCGCGCGCCCGGCCACGGGCCGGGCGCCCTCCTGCCTCGTCGTGTTGAAAGGTCCCCCCAGGATGCGCCGTCTCGTGATGCGCTCGGTTGCCCCCGCCGCCCTGGCGATGGCGGCAGCCGCCGCATTGACCCTCACCACCGCCCCGGCCGCGCACGCCGTCGGCGAGAACGCCAAGTGCAGCGTCAACTGGACCCCGAACTTCGGCGCCACCGTAGTCCAGTTTACCGAGTGTCGAAGTGTCCGGGTCGGCTCTGAGCTGGAGCGATGCGTTGCGTAGGTGTCCGTGACGTGGTGGTGCCCGATGCCGGTTGCCCGCGAGCGCCGCTTAGCTGATCAGCGCGCCAGCGAGCACGGGCCGCCTGTCGATGTAGTCGGCGAGTTCTCCGCGACCAGCAGCACGACCAGCAGGCCCAGGGCGTAGACCGCGAAGATCGTGACGCTGATCCAGCCGCTGATCCAGGCGATGGAACTGGGGCTGACGGCCGACCAGTTCGGCCGGGACGTGCTGTACATCCACCCGGCCCTGACCGAGGTGGTCGAGCAGGCCCTCCTGGACCTGTAGTCCATGCCGGCTCGGCGGCGGACGAGCCCGTGCACGACGCGCCGTACCGGTTTCGCGCGGGTCGGGGCCGCAACCCCGCAGCGTCGCGGCAGCCGTCGGCTGTGACCGCAGCGGGCACGCGTCAGCTCGCGGACGATGCCTTCCGTCTGGCCCGGTAGGCGGCCACGTTGTTCCTGTTGCCGCAGGTCTCGTACGAGTGCCAACGCTGGGTGCGATGGTGTCCCGCTGGTCGGTGCAGCCGATCACGGTGAGGGCGTGCGCCGGGACGTGTGCTCACGCGGGTTGCGTAGCCCAGGTGTTCAGTCATCTCGGCATCCAGAGTCCGCTCCAGCACGGCTGGGGTGACCTCGGTCAGCAGCCTGCCCTCGTCCAGCAGGGCGGATCCGCAGGCGTCGGCGCGGTCCATCAGCCGCTCGACGACCTCGTCCACCAGCTTGTCCTCGACCGGCTCGCCGACCGGGGTCTCTTCGTTGTCGGTTTCTGTCCGCCCTGGCCGGCCAGGGGCCCAAGGCCGGGCCTCGGCCAGCCTGTCACATCACGGACTTACACGATCTTTCAAACACGCCCGTGCGGATGGGGTGTGGGCGGGAGGGCGAGTTCGGCCCAGATGGTCTTTCCGTCGGGCCGTTGCTGGCTGCCCCAGTGTTCGGCTAGTTGGGCGACGATGAACAGTCCGCGGCCGCCTTCGTCGAAGGTTCGGGCCTGGCGCAGGTGGGGGGCGGTGTTGTGGCCGTCGGAGACTTCGCAGATCAGGGTGTCGTGCCGGATCAGGCGCAGCTGCACGGGGCCGCCGCTGTAGCGGATGGCGTTGGTGACCAGTTCGCTGACGATGAGTTCGGTGGTGAACGTCAGCTCCTGCAGGTCCCATTCGGCCAGTTTGATTGAGGCAAGGTCGCGCGCACGGGCGACCTCGGCGAGGCCGTCCGACAGGTCCCACGCGGCGGTGTGCCTGCTGTCGAGTTCCAGGGTGCGGGCGATGAGGAGGGCGGTGTCGTCTCGGGGGCGGTCGTCGACCAAGGTGGTCAGGACGTGGTCGCACATGTCCTCCAGGGAGGGCATCGGCTCGGACAGGGCTTTCTTCAGGCGCTCGAGTCCTTCGTCCATCCCGATCCCGGGGGGTTCGATGAGACCGTCGGTGTACAGGGCTAGCAGGCTGCCCTCGGGCAGCTGCACTTCGGCTGTCTCGAAAGGGAGTCCGCCCACGCCCAGCGGAGGGCCGGTAGGGATGTCGAGATAGTCGGCGTCCGACCCCGGACGGATCACGGCGGGTGGTGGATGGCCGGCGCGTGCGGCGGTGCAGCGGCGCGAGACCGGGTCGTAGGTCATGTACAGGCAGGTCGCGATGACCTCCCCGAGATCCGCTGCGGCATCGCGGGCGCCCTGCTGCGGGTGGTCCCTCTCCGTTTGGAGCCGGATGACGATGTCGTCGAGGCGGGTGAGCAGTTCGTCGGGCGGTAGGTCGATATCGGCGAGAGTGCGTACCGCGGCGCGCAGCCGTCCCATGGTTGCCGAGGCGTGGATGCCGTGTCCGACCACGTCGCCCACGACCAGGGCGACCCGGGCCCCGGAGAGCGGGATCACGTCGTACCAGTCGCCGCCGACCCCGGCCTGCAAGTCCGCGGGCAGGTAGCGAGTCGCCGCTTGCACTGCCGGCTGTTTCGGGGTTGCTCGTGGCAGGAGACTTTTCTGGAGCGCGAGAGAGGTATTGCGTTCGTGGGTGTAGCAGCGGGCGTTGTCCACGCACACTGCGGCTCGCGCCCCGATTTCCTGCGCCAGGAGCACGTCATCGGCGTCAAAGGGCTCCCGACCCGGGGAGCGTGTGAACAGCGCCGCGCCGAGGGTTACTCCGCGGGCGCGCAGCGGGACCGCCAGTGCGGAGTGGGCTGCACCTGCGTCGGCGCCGTCTGGGCCGGCGGGCCAGTCGGAGGCCTCGGTGATCGACGCTGTCATGGCCTCGCCCGTCATCAGGCTGAGGGCTGGCACCGATCCCTCGCGGTAGGTGACGGCCTGGCCCGGCCATGACCGGTCCGCCAGTGGGGTGGGGGCCGATTGCCAGGCGGTGCGGTGCAGGGTGATGGGGCCGGTGTGGGGTCCGGGGACGGGTTCCTCGCCCTGGAGGACGGGAGCGAAGAGGTCCACGGCGGCGTGGTCGGCGAAGCGGTGGACGGCGACTTCGGTCAGTTCCTCGGCGGTTCGGGCCACGTTCAGGGTGCTGCCAACACGGCTGCTGGCCTCGCCGAGAAGCGTGAGCCGCTCACGGGCGATCATCAGATGCCCCAGGCGGCGTTCTCTGGCGATGCGGAGATGGCAGACGGTAAGGCTGATGCCCAACGCGGCCGCCAGCGCTGTGATGACCGTGATCCGGCTGGCGTGTCCTATGCCCTGGAGGAGGACGCCGTAGACGGCAATCGCGGCGGCCAGGTTAAAAAGACCCACGATCATGGTATGCCGCAGCGGCAGCAGAGCGCTGGCCACGACCGGGATCAGCACGGAGTACTCGGCTAGTCCCATGACCTGCAGGCCCGCGGCGGCCAGCGCCAGTCGAACGCACGAGACCAGCGCAACGCCGAGGAGTAGAACGGCAAAACTCCCACTCGGTCGAATGGTCACGCCCCAGGGCGGGTACAGCGGAGTACTGGGCATGATGTCCATACCTTTCTTCGTGGGTTGATCCGGGTCATGCGCGATCAACCGGCTCCGGGCCCGGCTAACGGACGACCAGGACACGGGCCGGGCAGAATGTATGGGTCCGTGCCGCCAGAACGCGCCGCGCCGAGGACCGGGAGAATCGGTCAAGTCGCCCGGGCCCAACCCGTCGCCAACTGCTCGCCGGGGTCCCTCGCGTCGGAGTGCGCCGCGCAGGACTGCTCGCCCAACAGGCCGCCGCTGTACGCGGCTGCCAGGTCTTCCTTCACGGCCAGTCGCGCGGTGGCGACACGAGGATCTTGACCGCCTTCTCGACTTCCGCGCCGGGGATCGGCTCGGGCCCGCAGCCCGTCTACGCGGCGCGGCGCCCCCGCGTGAACTCCGTCGCCGTCTCGGCCACCCGGCGGCCCAGGTGTTCGGCCGTGGCTGCATCGGACTTGTGCACGGCTTCCGGGCCCTCGTCCATGTTGGACTGGGCAGCCGCCCCCACGAACACACCGAGGCGGTTGAGGTCGTTCTCGGAGGCGGTGGAGCTGTTCCAGCCGGGGTGCAGACCGAGGCTGACCCAGTGCATGCCGTGCTGGCCGGCGAGGATCTGGAAGAACTGCAGGGTGTGCAGTTTGTCGCCGCTCTTCGAGGCGGAGTTGGTGAAGCCGGCCGCGAGCTTGTCGTGCCATGCCAGCCTGAACCAGCGCTGGGAGGTCGCCTCGGCGAAGACGTGGAAGGCACCGGACGCGGTGCCCATGTAGGTGGGCGATCCGAAGACGATCGCGTCGGAGCGGTCCAGCGTCTGCCACTGCTCCTCGGTGATCTCGTCCACCTTGATCAGGTGCACCTCGGCGCCGGCCTCGGCGGCGCCGGCGCGGACGGCCTCGGCAAGCACAGCGGTGTGACCGTGGCCGGAGTGGTAAGCGATGGACACGACAGGGGTGGTCACGATGATTTCTCCTCAAGGAGAGTCGAATGGCCCGAACGGGCACTTCAAAGGCGATACCCCCAGGAAAGCACCTTCCATTGGAAAGCGCCAACTGTTGGTTTGCGCTGCGATCGCGTATGCTTGCATCATGAGCGGTATGACCCAGGAGCAGGGCGGACTCGTGTACAACGTGTTCACCACGGGATGTCCGTCGCGCGGCACGCTGGAGCACGTCACGGGCCGCTGGGGCGGACTGACGCTCGGCGCGCTGCACGAGGGTCCGCTGCGCTTCAACGAGCTGCGCCGCCGCATCAACGGCGTCAGCGAGAAGATGCTGTCCCAGACCCTGTCCGCGCTAGAACGCGACGGCCTGGTGCACCGCGAGGCCCAGCCGACAAACCCGCCCCGCGTGGACTACGAACTGACCCCCCTGGGCCGCCGGGTCACCGACCGCCTGCTCACCCTCATCCACTGCGTAGAAGACGCGATGGACGACGTCCTGGCGGCTCGCGAAGAGTACGACGCCCGCCAGAAGTCATGAATCTCCAACGGCAGAACACGTAGTACACGCAAGGGTGTTGTTACGTTGTCGGGTGCGTGAACGTCTGACGGTGTGTCGGGGTGTGGTGAAGCCTGGCGTCGGGTCCTGGATCCTGCTGTGGGACGGTCGGCCACGCCGGTGATCTGGTCCCAGTGGGTGAAACGGAGGGCCATCTCGAAGTGGTGCTGAGCGACGGTCAGGAGTTGGCGTCGGGGCCGGACGCGGGGCGAGATGCCGCTGAAAGCGGCAAGGAAGCGCTCGGCCCGCGTCCAGGCTCGGGAAGTCGCCTGGCTGTAGGCCGCGCAACGAGGCGAGGGCATACCCGCGGCTCGGGCTGCGAGACGCATGCTGCCCGGGCTTGTCCTCGACCTCGACGCGACGCTGGTCACCTGCCGCTCCGAGAAAGATCAGGCAGCACCCACCTATAAGGTCGGCCTTGGCTACCACCCGCTGCTGTGCTTCCGGCCAACACTGGTGAAGCATTGTCCGGCGGGCCGCGGCACGGCAACGCCGGCGCCAACACTGCCGCGGATCACATCACGGTTCTCGACGACGCACTCGCGCAGATCCCCGACGCTCACCGACACGGCACCGACATCCTCGTCCGTACCGACAGTGCCGGATCCGCGAAAGCCTTCCTCGCCCACGTCCGCGCCCTGCGGAAACGAGGAATCCGCACCTTCTTCAGGTAGCAGATGTAGCGCCGAGATTGATCATGGTCTCTGAACTGGCCCGCGGGAGCTGGCCGACTCTTCCCGGTGCCAGTCCCAGATGGCCCCTTGGGGCCTGGTGGGGCACCGACGAAATGCGCCGATCAGGACCATAGAGGCCGGACCGTGAGCAGGGGTCAGTTGGCGGGCCGTGTTTCGGGAAGGGCGTGCTCGATCAGTACGCGGGCGGCCTCAAGGGCGTCATGGCGGGGGCAGGGGCTGTCGAGGGAGGTCTGCAGGGCGGTGGCGCCTTCGAGGAGGACGTTCAACTGTCGGCCCAGTTGGTCCGGGTTGGCGGCACCTGCACGGGCGGCGACGGCGATGAGCTGCTGGGTGATGCCGTTCTTGTGGTGGTGGACCAGTTCCTGCACGTCGGGCATGTGCCCTGCGGCTTCGACGGCGGCGTTGTGGAGCGGGCAGCCGCGGTTCGTCAGACGCCCTGAGGGTCCCGAGGTCGCCTCAGCGAGCATGGTGAACAGTGCCAGCAACTGGTCTTGGGGGGAGAGTCCCTCGCGGCTCAGGTTCTGTTCGATGCGCCGGGTCATTCCGGCCTCGTAGTTGCGCAGGTATTCCTCCACCAGCGCGTTCTTGGTGGGGAAGTGCTGGTAGAAGGTGCGCGTGGAGACCTCGGCGGTCTCGACCAGGCGGGCGATGCCGGTGGCGTGGATGCCCTCTTCGTAGAAGAGCTTCGCGGCTGCCTGCAGGATGCGCTCGCGCGCGCCCCGGCCGCCACGGTGCCGGATAGCGGCTGTGCTCTCTGTCTCCATGCCGCAAGTATAGCAATCGCTTTACTTCGTTGACTGGATGCGTTAGCTTCAAAGTACAACGATCGCTTTCCTCCTTTGGCATCGTGCGCACAGCGCCCGATTGGCACTGTCGCGCTGCACTTGCCTGCGCCGGTGCCGAAGCGAATCGCCCAGCCGCTTACCGGAGAGACCCCGTCATGCACATCAAGCCCTGGCTTCCGGCGAAACGAATATCGCGTTCGGTCGGGTTCTGGCTTCTGGCCGTCACGCTCCTTGCGCTCTTTGCCTCGACCAGCGCGTTTTCCCCGCTCCTGGTGGTGTACCAGCACCGTTGGGGCTTCTCGCCGACCATGCTCACCACGATCTTCGCGGTCTACGCCTTGGGCTTGCTGGTCGCACTGCTGACCGTCGGAGGGCTCTCCGACTACGTCGGCAGGCGGCCTGTACTCGCCGGCGCGCTGATCGTGGAGGCAGCGTCCATGGTCATGTTCCTCACTGCCGACGGTGTGGGGTTGCTGCTGGTGGCGCGCATCCTGCAGGG
>NZ_JBSFJX010000322.1:0-6660 GCF_053598275.1 Streptomyces sp. NPDC001156
GGTTCTCGATCGGCACGGTGCGCGCTTGGTTCTCGCAACGCACGCACACCTTACCCGATCATGTGGGCGGTCTTTCGCCCTGGGGGCGAAACCCCGTTTCCTGCCCTGCTCCGCAGGGGTCCGATTCCTCCCCGGCCTGAAGGCCGGGGCGTCCTCGGAGGCATTTGGTGAACAGGAGGCTCCCCCGGCCATCACGCAGCTCGGGCAGAACGGCGTCGGCCGCGACCCTGGCGCCCAGGACATTGATGGCCGTGACATCGGCCCAGTCCTGGTCGTCACCGCCCAGGGCCGAGTCCTTGCGCAGCACACCGACGTTGTACACGAGCACGTCGGGGGCGCCCAGCTCGGTGATCGCACAGTGGAGCGCGGCGCGCAGGTTGTCGGGGTCTGCGGCGTCCGCGACGTAGCCGCGGATGTCCTGGCCGGTGGAGGCGAGCTCGGCAGCGTAGGTGTCCAGCCTCGCCTTGTCGCGGGCCAGCATGGCGACCGAGTGTCCGGCATGGACGAATGTGCGTGCGATCGCGAGGCCGAGGCCAGGTCCGACGCCGACGATCACTGCGGTTCCGAGGGCCATGGCGGTCCTTTCTTCGACGGGAGGCTCCCGCGACCACCGCAACATGGGCGCCCATGACCGGGTCACCGTCCGCCTGAACTCCGGGGCGCCCCACGAGCCCTCCGCCATCGGGCCGGGGAAGGAGCCACCGGGCCGCCGGGTCTCCTTCCCCGCTTACCAAGTCTCCGGCACCCCGCACAACTACCGTGTACTGCTGGTCGTGCCCCCTGCGGCGGCCAGGTCGGCGCACGTCGAGACGGTGCCGTTCGGCGCCTACTTCACCACCACGCGCCCGCCGACCGACGCGCAGCGGCAGAAGACGCAGCAGGCCCTCGACGACACCGGGGCCGATGTTCGGTTCCACTTGGAGGACGGACCCGACGATCCGGCCGGTGTCGTGCCGCTCACACTGGCGATCTTCGCGGCGGTCGTCACGCTCGGCGCCGCCGGTACCGCGACCGGCCTGGCACGGTCCGACGCCGAGACCGACCTCGCCACCCTCGCCGCGATCGGAGCGCCGCCCAGGACCTGCCGGCTGCTCGCGGCGTCCCAGTGCGCCGTGGTGGCCGCCGCCGGCGTGTTGCTGGGCGCTGTGACCGGGATCGTCCCCGCCGTCGGGCTGCGCCTGGTCGACCGGCGCATCGCCACGGCCTTCGACCAGCGGCAACTCGACGAAGGCACCGCGAGCCGGCTCATCGAGCACGTGCCCCTCGTGATGCCCTGGGGACTGCTGGCCGTCCTGCTGATCGCGGTGGCGATGGGTGCTGCCGGCCTGGCGGCACTGGCCACCTCGTCGAGACCCACGACCACCCGCCGCGCCACGTAGGTGTGTTGCCTTCGAGGGCCGGGGTTGCTTGCCGGTGATCCCGGCCCTTGGCGGTGCCGACTGATCGCATGAACCGTGACGCCCTGCCACCAGTCCTGGCCCAGGACGGCAGCGGTTTCCGCGCGACAGCTCTGGGGCATCTGGCCCTGGCGGCACGAAGTCATGGTTGGGACGGGTGCCACCGGCCTGGACACAGTCGTACCCAAACCCGCGCCGCCGGCTTCGGCGGAGGGGGCCGGCGGCGCGGGTCTCGATACGATCAGGCCTTGCGGGCCTGGATCTCCTCCGTGAGAAGCGGTACGACCTCGAACAGGTCGCCGACCACGCCGTAGTCGGCCAGGTCGAAGATCGGTGCCTCGGCGTCCTTGTTGATCGCCACGATCGTCTTCGAGGTCTGCATGCCGGCCCGGTGCTGGATAGCGCCCGAGATACCCGCCGCGACGTACAGCTGCGGCGACACACTCTTGCCGGTCTGGCCGATCTGGTGCGCATGCGGGTACCAGCCGGAGTCGACGGCCGCGCGGGACGCGCCCACCGCAGCGCCGAGCGAGTCGGCGAGGGCCTCGATGACCCGGAAGTTCTCGGCGCCGTTGACACCTCGGCCGCCGGCGACGACTGTCTCCGCCTCGGTCAGCTCCGGGCGTCCCGTCGACTCGCGCCGGGTCCGCGAGGTGATCCTGGTGCCGGTCGCCTGGTCCGAGAAGGCCACCGTCAGCTCTTCGACCGTGCCAGCGGCTGGGGCGGCCTCCACCGGCGCCGAGTTGGGCTTGACGGTGATGACTGCGATGTCCCGGGTCACGCGCGAGCGGGTGGTGAAGGCGGCGGCGAACGCCGACTGCGTGGTGAGCGGGCCCTCGGGGCCGGCCTCGACGTCGATGGCGTCGGTGACCAGGCCGCCGCCGACGCGCAGCGCCAGGCGGGCGGCGATCTCCTTGGACTCGGCTGAGGAGGGCAGGAGAACCGCGGCCGGGGAGACGGCGGCGCAGGCGGCCTGCAGCGCGTCGACCTTGGCGGCCACCAGGTAGTCGGTGTATTCGGGAGCGTCGTGCGCGAGGACCCTGACCGCGCCGTGGTCGCCCAGGGTCTTGGCGGCGGCCTGTGCGCCGGCGCCGAGATACACGGCAACCGGGTCGCCCAAGCGGCGGGCCAGCGTGAGCAGTTCGAGGGTGGGTTTGCGCACGGCTCCGTCGACGTGGTCGACGTAGACGAGGATGTCGGTCATGGAACGTGTCTCCTGCGCATGAGGAAGAAGGACGGGGGTGGGTGGGCCTTGGCCGGCCTCAGATGTACTTGTGCACCGCCAGGAACTCTGCGAGCTGCTTGCCGCCCTCGCCCTCGTCCTTGACGATCGTGCCCGCGGTGCGGGCCGGGCGCTCGGTCACCGCTTCGACCGTGGTCCAGGCGCCCTTCAGGCCCACCTCGTCGGCCTCGATGCCGAGGTCCGACAGGTCGAGGGACTCCACCGGCTTCTTCTTGGCCGCCATGATGCCCTTGAACGACGGGTAGCGGGCCTCACCGGACTGGTCGGTCACGGACACGACCGCCGGCAGGGACGCCTGAAGCTGCTCGGACGCCGCGTCGCTGTCCCGGCGGCCCGTGACCTGCCCGTCGGCCACCGAGACCTCGGACAGCAGGGTGGCCTGCGGGACGTTCAGGCGCTCTGCGAGCAGTGCGGGCAGGACACCCATGGCGCCGTCGGTGGAGGCCATGCCGCAGACGACGAGGTCGTAGCCGATGTGCTCGATGGCCTTGGCGAGCACGAGCGAGGTGCCCAGCGCGTCCGTGCCGTGCAGGTCGTCGTCCTCCACGTGGACGGCGCGGTCGGCGCCCATGGACAGCGCCTTGCGCAGCGCCTCCTTGGCGTCCTCGGGACCCATCGTCAGCACGGTGATCTCCGCGTCGTTTGACCCGTCGGCGATCTGGAGGGCCTGCTCGACCGCGTACTCGTCGAGCTCCGAGAGAAGGCCGTCGACGTCTTCGCGGTCGACCGTCGAGTCGTCGGCGAAGTGCCGGTCGCCGGTCGCGTCGGGCACGTACTTCACACACACGGCGATCCTCAGGGTCATGGCTGTTCTTCCTTCTGCTTGTGCGTTGTCTCGCGGTTGGTTCGTTGTGCCGGGGGCCGGGCCGTACCCCGCCGCCTGCGCGGGCCCGTCGTCCGCTACCCCGCTCCCCCGCTCCGACGAGGCCGGTGCCGACGGCTCGGATCGCGGCCGGGCGGCCCGTGGCGATCCGTCCAGGGTCCCTGGGGGTGCCTGGCTCAGGCGCCGACGGTCGGCGGGACGGCGCCCGGTTCGGTGAGCGGCAGGCCGAGGTACGCGCGCTCGGTGACCCAGCGGGTCGGCCGGTACCGCGGGTCACCGGTGCTGCGGTGGAGGCCTTCCTGGAGGGCGAGCAGGCGCCGCGCCCCGATCCGGTCGCCCCAGGCCAGCGGGCCGACGGGGTAACCGAGTCCCGCCGTGACCGCGATGTCGATGTCGGCGGGGGCCGCGATGGAGCGCTCCGCGACGGACGCGGCCACCGACACGATCGACGCCAGCACCCGCTGGGCGACCGAGCCCGCCGTGTCGCGCACGACGGAGACAGGGACGGCCTCGGTACCGCCGGCCGCCCGCGCCAGCACCGCGCGCGCGTCTCGCACCGCGGCCTGGTCGGACGCGGGGGTCATGGCCAGCACCCGGCGGCGGGCGGTGAGGGACAGTGGGTCGACGCCCAGGGTGCGCTCGGCCGGCAGGGCGTCCTCGGCGATCGCGGCGGCGACGGTCGTACCCCAGAGCGCGGACAGCACGACAGCCCTGGCCGAGGGCGCGGTTCCCCTTTCGAGGGTCGCTCCCGACTCGCTGAGCACCCTGCGCAGTGTGTCGCTGTCCCGGCCCTCGCCGGCGACCCACACCGGCCGGCCGGCGTCGCCGGTGACCGGCTCTTCCGGCAGGTCGGCGGGGGCCGGGAGGCCAGGGCCGTACGCGTAGAAGCCGCGCCCGGTCTTGCGGCCGTGCAGGCCCGCCGCCACCCGGTTGGGAGCGAGGTACGAGGGGCGCAGCCGGTCGGAGTGCCGGAAGCCCTGCCAGATGGAGTCGGTCACCGCGGCGGTCACGTCCAGGCCGGTGAGGTCCATCAGCTCGAAGGGGCCCATGCGCAGTCCGAGGACGTCGCGGGTGATGCGGTCGATGCCCGTCGCGTCGCAGACCGACTCCTCCAGCAGTGCGAACGCCTCGGTGATCAGGCCGCGTCCGACGTGGTTGATCAGGAAGCCGGGGGTGTCCGAAACGACCACCGCGGTGTGTCCGGTGCCCCGGACCAGGTCGACGAGGGTCTGGGTGATCTCAGGGCGGGTCAGCTCGCCCGGGATGACCTCGACGATCTTCATCAGCGGTACGGGATTGAAGAAGTGCAGGCCGCAGAGGCGGGAGGGGTCGAGGAGCCCTGACGCGATCTGCGTCACGGGCAGCGAGGACGTGTTGGTCGCGAAGATCGCGCCCGCGGGCAGGACTTCCGCCAGCTGCCGGAACAGCTCTGTCTTGGTCGCCAGGTCCTCCCGGACCGCCTCGACGACGAGCTCGACGTCGTCGCCCGGCGCGGCAGGCGAGTCCACCGGGAGCAGCCGCGCCGAAGCGGCTGCGGCGGCCTCATCGGTCATCCGCTGCTTCTGGACGGCGCGTTCGAGCATGTGCCGGACGAACCCGATGGCCTCGCCCACTGCCTTCTGCCGTACATCGGCGAGTTCGACGGTGTGCCCGGCGACCGCCGCCCACTGGGCGATACCGCGGCCCATCGCACCGGCACCGACGACCCTGATTCGCATGTGGATCTCGCCTCCCTCTCGGTTCTCGGTTCTCGACCCTCGCCCCGGTGGGACGGGGCGGGCCGCGGTCCTCACCCGGCGGCTGCAATCCGCTACCGCCGGTGGGGCGCCTGCCCTCCACTGTCGCCCGCGTCGGTCAACGGTGACGCTCGAGGCACCGTGCCGAGCTGGGTGTTCAGGCATCGCTGACGCACCCGTCCGGGACGGATGTGTCCGCCGGTGCGCCACGTCGGAACTCCCCATCCCCTGGCGCCAGGGGCGACCCGCGCCACCGTGAGCTCCTCAGCCGCGGCGGCATCACCGCCGCGGACCGTCGAGGGGAGCGGCTCCCGCATCGAGGTCGGTCCGGCCACGGCGGCACGCTCCTCGGACCGGTTGCGTGGACGGACTTACGGTGCCAGCCGCGATCCATTAATGTCCAATACCAAATGGCACTCTCTTTGAGACGTTCATTCGATGAATGACCGGGATTCGTCCCAGAGTCGGAACAGTGGGAACCACCATGGAACTGCGCCGCCTGGTCGCCTTCGTAGCCGTCGCCGAGGAACTGCACTTCGGCCGTGCCGCCAAGCGGCTCCAGATGGCCCAGCCACCGCTGAGCCAGCAGATCCGGCAGCTGGAGAAGGAGCTGGGGGTCCAGCTCTTCGAGCGCAACACACGCTCGGTCAAGCTCACCAGCGCCGGCCAGTCCTACCTGGAGCCGGTGCGTACCGTGCTCAAGGACCTCGACCTGGCCACCCGAGCCGCCAGGGCCGCCGGGCTGGGCCAGTACGGGCAGGTGACCGTGGGCTTCGCCGGCGCCTCCAGCCACGAGAGCCTGCCCCGGCTGACCCGGGCCGTCAGGGCCCTCCACCCGGGCATCGAACTGGTCCTGAAGGGTCAGACGTACGCCAACGCGGCCCTGGCGCGCGTCGCGGAGGGTTCGCTGGACCTCGGTTTCGTACGCCTGTCGGCCACGCCCCCGGGCGTGGCGCTGCGGGTCATCGGCGAGGAGGAGATGATCTGCGCGCTGCCGTCCTACCATCCTCTGGCCCAGCGCGACCGCATCCCGGTCGCCGCCCTGGCCGAGGAGCCCTTCGTGAGCTTCCCCGCCAACGCCGGGTCCAGCCTGCGCGACGCCACGTTCCAGGTGTGCGACACGGCCGGGTTCACGCCGCGGGTGGTCCAGGAGGCACCGGACTCCCACACCATCCTGGCGCTGGTGGCCGCAGGAGTCGGGGTGACGCTGACCCTGACGTCCTGCCTGCACGTCCAGCAGACCGGCCTGGTGTACCGCCCCCTGGCCGGACCGCCCGTGCGGCTCCAGGCGGCCCTGGCCTGGCGTACGGACAATCCGTCGGCCGCGCTTCACTCGGTCCTCGCCGTGGCCGAGGAGGCCCTGCCGACCGTTCCTAGTCAGTGAGCAGGAGTGGGTCTTGTACCCAATCCTGGTCAACTGGCGCATCCCGAACGGTGGTGGATGCACTGGTCTCCCGCGTT
>NZ_JBSFJX010000323.1:0-6558 GCF_053598275.1 Streptomyces sp. NPDC001156
AACAACTGCCACGTCGTACGCCCCAGTAGCAGGACCCCGTCGTCGAGTGTGCTTCCGAGTTGGAACTTGCCCGGCCGGCGCCCGCCACCAGGCGGCCCGACCCGGAACCGGACTCCGGCTCGCCGCCGGACACGGCGACCTCGTTCACCTCGGGCACCTGCGGCGCGCGGTGGAACAGGCTCATCACACCGCCCACGACCAGCGTGATCACCACACCGATGGGCACGAGCCACTGGGCCGCGATCGCGGTGGGCACCGTCGCACCCGCCACCGTCACGTCGATCTTGACGGAGCGCACGATGTAGGTCATCACCCCGACCGTCACCAGGAAGGCCACGATCGAGTCGACCTCGTTGGCCCGCTTGACCAGCCGCCCGAGCAGGAACGCGCCGAGCAGAGCGCCGTAGGTGTAGCCCGCGATCGTCAGACCGGTCAGGTACACATTGCCCGTGCTGGTGCTGAACGCGCACGCGAACACGGCCATGAGCACTGCCCACACCAGCGTCATCACCCGGGCGAGCTTGAGCAGCGACTCCTCCGAGGGCGTGCTGCGGAAGAAGCTGTGGATGATGTCCGCGACCGTCGAGTTCGACATGGAGTTCAGCGCTGAGGACAGGGAGCCCATCGCGGCGCCGAGGATGCCGGCCACGAGCAGGCCGGAGATCACCACGGGCAGCCCGTGCAGGATGAAGTTCGGGTAGAGGTTGTCGGCGCTGGCCAGGCCCAGCTGCTTGAAGTCCTTGCCCTGGTTGTACGACCACAGCAGCGCGCCGACCAGGGAGAAGGCGGCGAACTGCAGGGTGACGAAGACACCGGAGGCGATCATGGCCTTCTGGCCGTCACGCAGCGAGCGAGTGGCCAGGACGCGCTGGACGATCAGCTGGTCGGAGCCGTGGCTGGCCATCGCGAAGATGGCGCCGCCGATGATCGCCGTGGGCAGGGCGAACGGGCTGGTGAGGACGTGTGCCAGGTCGAAGTTGGCGTCGAAGAGCTTGAAGTGGCCCGAGTGCAGGGCGTTCGCGAAACCGTCGCCGCCCACATGACCGGACAGCACCGCGATGGCGAGGATCGCACCGCCCAGGTACAGGCCCATCTGAATGGCGTCGGTCCAGATGACCGCCTTGATACCGCCGAGGTAGGTGTAGACGACGGTGATCACCGTGAGCACGATGATGATGACCCGGTAGTCGGCGTGCACGCCGAACTCGTCCAGCAGCAGCTTGATCGGGATGGCGGAGGCGAACAGCCGCACACCCTCGGCCAGGAGGCGGGTGAAGACGAAGGTGACCGAGGCGAGCCCCTGCAGCTTCAGACCGAATCTGTCACCCAGGTATTGGTAGGCGCTGACGAACCCGCCGCGCTTGTACAGCGGGATCAGCACCGTGGCGACGACGACGCGGCCGATCACGTAGCCCAGGGCTAGTTCGACGTTGCCGAAGCCCTGTCCGCTGTACGCGCCGCCGGGCACGCTGATGACGGTGAGCACGCTGGTCTCGGTGGCCACCACGGAGAAGGAAACGGTCCACCAGGGCATGTGGCCCTCGCCGACGAAGTAGTCCTTCGACGTCTTCTGCCGTCCGGCCAGTCGCAGTCCGATCATGGCGATCGCTACCAGGTAGACGACGACCACGACAAGGTCGAGTTGGCGCACGCTCACTCCTAAGCAACAGCCGGCGGGGGTACCGGCGCAGAGGGGACAGGGGATGGGGGCGTCGTCCGGCGTACGCGGACGAGCAGGGGTTCGTGCGGAAGGGTGGTGTCCAGCGCCAGCAGGCGCGCACCGTCCAGCGGGTCCCCCAGCGGGGGCCGCAGGCTCAGTGGGGGCGCCGCCGTGGCGAGCGCCGTTCGAAGGGGTGCCATGAGCGGTTCCCCGAGGCCGGTCAGACCGCCGGTGACGGTGACCGGCAGTTCGCCGTCGCCGCCGATCCGGCGGGCGGCCGCGAGCACGGCCTCCGCGAGGGCGGCGGCCGCGTCCCGGACGATCGCGGAGGCGGCCGCGTCACCCGCGGCGGCGGCGCGAGCCACCTCCGGGGCGAAGGAAGCGGCGGTGCGGGCGGGGTTCCCGTCACCGGTGATCGCGGAGGGCAGCTTGTCCAGGTCACCGAACCGCCTGGCCGTCGCGGCCAGCAGCGCGGTGTCAGGGCCCCGTCCGTCGTGCGCCCGCAGTGCGGCCTGCAGTCCGGCCGCGCCGATCCAGGCGCCGCTGCCCGCATCGCCGAGCCAGGGACCCCAGCCGTCGACCCGGGCGTACGTCCCGTCGTCGCCGATGCCGATGGCCACCGCACCGGTGCCGATCGCCAGCACCACGCCGGTACGGCCCCCCAGGGCGCCCGCGTGGGCGGTGACCGCGTCACTGGTGACGGCCACCTCGTCGGTGGGCAGATCCTCAAGAAGCAGGGCGGCCAGCTCGCGGGCCGCCTCCGGTGCGGCGGCCGCTCCCGCAGCGCCCACACAGACCGCGGTCAGGCGGTGCGACGGCTGCCGTTCCAGGAGCGGCAGGACGGCGCCGCACACGGAGTTACGGGCCGCGGCCACTCCGTGGTCGGCGGCGAGCCCGGGGGCTCCGGGCACCTCTTGGACGTCGTGGGCGGGGCCGTCACCGCTCCACAGCACGGCACGGCAGCCGGTTTTGCCCAGGTCCACCGCAACTGCTGCTGTCATTGGGGCACGCCTTCGTGTCTCCAGGGATCCGGCTCGTCGGGCGGTCACGGCACTGGTGGAATGCCGGCGACCGGCGCGGATCGCGGTCCAGCGAGTATCGGAAGGCCGACCTCCGAATGTCAATAAGTAACTTCAAGCAAGTTTCAGCGTAAGTTTTTGACGCGCCACCGAGGCGTGGTTAATGTGTCGCCCACCCACTCAGGAGGGAACGGTCCATGGCACGCCAGGAAAGACCCAGCGCAACGGACCGGTCGACGGAGGACACAGCCGCCACCGGGATCCTGGCGCGCGTCCGGGCCGCACTGCCGACCCTGGCCCCCTCGGAGCGCCGGGTGGCCGACGCCGTCCTCGCCGATCCGGCGCAGGCGTCGGAGCTGTCCATCAGCGCTCTCGGCGAGCGGGCCGACACCTCGGTGGCCACGGTGATGCGCTTCTGCCGCGCTATGGGCATAGCCAACTATCCGCAACTACGGCTCGCGCTCGCGGCGGCCGCCGCCCGTGAGTACGCCCTCGGCGGCGAACGTCCGGCGCCCGGCACCGACATCAGCGCCACCGACACGCTGGACGAGATCGTCAGCAAGATCATCTACAATGAGGTGCGCGCCCTCGAGGACTCCGGTGCCGGGCTGGACGTCGAGGTGCTGGGCCGGGCGGTGGACGCCGTGGCGGAAGCCCGGCGCATCGACATCTTCGGTGTCGGCGCGAGCGCATTCGTCGGCCAGGACCTGCACCAGAAGCTGCACCGGATCGGCTATATGGCCTTCATCTGGACCGACCGGCACGCCGCCCTCACCGCCGCCGCCCTCCTTGAGCCCGGCGACGTCGCCCTTGCCATCTCCCACTCCGGGGAGACCGAGGACACCGTCGAGCCCCTTCAGGCCGCCGCGGAACGCGGCGCCACCACCATCGCCCTCACCAACGTGCCGCGCTCCACCCTCGCGAAGAGCGCGGACCTCGTGCTGACGACCTGTGCGCGGGAGACTCCCTTCCGCTCCGGCGCGACCGTCAGCCGCATCGCACAGCTCGCACTCATCGACTGCCTCTTCGTCGGCGTGGCGCAACGTTCCTTCGACGCCACCACCGCCGCGCTGGAAAAGACCTACGGGGCGGTCCAGCGCCGCAGACGGCCGCGGTTGCAGCGGCGCACACCGGCCGACGACTGACCGCCGACCCGCCCCGACCCCCGCTCAGCACCTCCTAGAGCACCACCCTTGAGCACCACCCTTGAAAGGACGACCGCGCCGTGGACCTCAGCACCCTTGGCACCGAGACCCGCAACGAGCGGACCGCCGAGCTGGACCGTATGCCGGTCTCCGAACTGCTCTCGGTCATGAACGCGGAGGACCAGACCGTCGCACTCACCGTGCGCGACGCCCTCCCGGAGATAGGGTCCGCCGTCGAGGCGATCACCGAGTCGCTGCGGCGGGGCGGGCGGCTGATCTACATCGGCGCCGGCACCAGCGGCCGCATCGGCCTGCTCGACGCAGTCGAGTGCCCGCCCACCTTCGGCACCTCCCCCGAGCAGGTGGTGGGCCTGCTGTCGGGCGGCCCGGGTGCCTTTGTCGTGGCGGTCGAAGGGGCCGAGGATGAGCCCGCGAGGGCGGTCGCCGACCTCGACGAGATCGGCGTGAACGACCGGGACACGGTCGTCGGACTCGCTGCGAGCGGCCGTACCCCCTATGTCGTCGGCGGCCTGAAGCACGCCGCGGCCAAGGGCGCCGTCACGGTGTCGGTCGCCTGCAACCGTGACGCGGTCGTCAGCCGCTACGCCGACATCCCCATCGAGGTCCCCACCGGCCCCGAGATCCTCACCGGCTCGACCCGGCTCAAGGGCGGCACCGCCGAGAAGATGGTCTGCAACATGCTCTCGACCGCCTCGATGGTGCGCATCGGGAAGGTCTACGGGAACCTGATGGTCGACGTCCGGGCCAGCAACGACAAGCTCGTCGACCGCGCCCGCCGCATGGTCGTCCAGGCCACCGATGCCGACCCCGACACCGCGGCCGAGGCCCTGCGGGCGGCCGACGGCCACGCCAAGACCGCCATCGTGATGCTCCTCACCCACAGCACCGCCCAGGAGGCGGCCCTGGCCCTGAAGAAGGCCGACGGGGACACCCGTACCGCCGTCGCAGGCCTCTGACCCAGGGTTGCGGACTGCTCGGCACTGCGTTGACATGGCCGTGTGACGGTACGGTGCGCCGGGTGCGTCGTGTCGCCGATGCCGGCGTGGGCGAGTCTTGCGGACAGGAGCACCAGGAACCGTCGCGCTCCGTTCGTCGTGTGCAGGCGTCGGATGCGTACTGCGTGTAGCCGTCAGTGGCGGTCCGGATGCGCGTCCCCGCCGGTCGGCGGCAGAGTTCCCGCCGGTAGGCCGGGAAAGGTCCAGCCGATCGGCGGGGTGCTTCCGGAAAGCTGCCGGAGTGGCTGAGGCGGCTTCGCCGTAAACCCTTGGGCACATGACGCAGAACGTATTGTCGGTCGCGCCGGCAGAAGCGCCAAGCCGGCTCGAGACGGATCGCTCCTCCTCCGCCTCGGCCGGCACCCCTTCGACTGCCCGACTGATCGGTATCGACCTGGCCCGTGGGCTCGCGGTCTTCGGCATGTACGCCGCACACGTCGGCCCCGACGTGACGGTGGATGGGCCGGTCGGGTTCCTGCTGGAGTTGGCGCGAGGTCGTTCCTCCGCCCTCTTCGCGGTGCTCGCCGGGTTCTCGCTGATCATCATCACCGGCCGTCCGCATCCCCGGACGGGGCGCTCCGGCCGACAGGCGATGGGCAGGATCGTGATCCGCGCCGTCATCCTGGCGGCGCTCGGCTATGCCCTGACCGCACTGGACACCTCGGTCGAGGTGATCCTCAACTTCTACGCGGTGCTCTTCCTGGCCGTCCTCCCGCTGTACCGGCTGCGCGCACGGACGCTGGCGTTCATTGCCGCCGGGGGGGCGCTCCTCATGCCCCCGGTTCTGTACGCGATACAGAGGTCGATCCAGGACGGGCACTGGGCGGACGCCGTCGTGGCCGGGGACCCGCTGGCCCACATCACCGGCACGGACGGCGTCGTCGAGTTGCTGTTCACGGGGTCGTATCCGGTTCTCACCTGGATGCCGTTCCTGATCGCGGGCATGGCCGTGGCCCGACTCGACCTCACCCGGACCGGTATCCGGTCCCGGCTCGCTGCGATGGGCGGGGCGCTGGCCGTGCTCGGCTATGGCGGGTCCTGGCTGGCCCTGCACCTGGTCCCGCACGCCCTCACCACCGTCGCGGCCGGCGCGGACGGCGGTTCGGCGTCGTCCGCTTGGTGGTCCGACATCGTCGGCGAACCCGAGGGCCACACTCCGCTCGCATGGCTGCTGGTGGGCGCGCCGCACAGCCAGACGACCTTCTCCATCGTCGGCAACACCGGCGTCGCCATCATGGTGATGGCCGCATGCCTGACCGTCGCCGCCAGGATGCCGCGCGTCACACGCCTCGCGACACCCGTCGCGGCGGTCGGCATGATGGCGCTGACCGTCTACGTCCTGCACATCATCGCCCTCTGGTTCTTCACCGAGGTCTGGTACGTGCCCCTGGTCGAGGACGACACCATGTCCGCGCTGCCGGTGCTGCTCGGCTTCATCGGTGCCGCCGCGCTCCTGGCGACCGTCTGGATGCGCCTGTTCCGGCGTGGCCCCATGGAGCACCTGCTGCACATGGCCTGCCGGCCCGCACGGCACATCAAGTGAGACAGCCGCGGTGCAGGGTCAGGATGGGTCGCGGGTCGGTGCGCACGTGGGGTGCGAGCGGGCCGCGGCCATGAAATGACCCGGGCTGCGCCGCCCGCCCCCACCCCAGCCCCCCGCGGGGGGCGGGGGCCGCGGGGCGTAGGGATATCTCACGTCGAGAAATAATAGCAACAAT